>DASYDW010000047.1 GCA_036499395.1 Pirellulales bacterium | reverse complement strand
CAACTTTTCCTTATTCACGCCGGCGGCCACTTCGTCGGGTAGCGGACCGCTGTTGCCGATACACGTGGTGCAACCATAGCCGACCAAGTTGAACTTGAGCGCTTCAAGCGCAGGCAGCAGTTCGGCCTCGCGCAAATAATCCATGACGACTTTCGATCCCGGCGCGAGACTGGTCTTCACCCAGGGCTTGGATGTGAGCCCGCGCTCAACCGCCTTCTTCGCGACCAGGCCTGCGGCCACCAGCACCGAGGGGTTCGACGTGTTGGTGCAACTGGTGATGGCGGCGATCACGACGGCGCCATGCCCGATTTCGCTCGACGAACCGTTGTCGGAAACCGTCGCCTTACGCTCGACATCGGCGTCCGACAGGGCAAAGCCGCGCTCGTTGACCGGCGCTCGCAACGATTTGCGAAACGATTCCTGCATCCCGGCTAGCGGCACCCGGTCCTGGGGGCGCTTCGGGCCGGCCAGGCTCGGCTCGACCTTGCTGAGGTCAAGCGAAAGCGTCTGGCTGAACTTCGGCGTCGGCGTTTTGTCGGTGCGGAATAGCCCCTGCTCCTTAGTATAGCGCTCGACCAGTTGCACTTCGGTTTCGGTGCGTCCAGTCATGCGCAGGTAACGCAGGGTTTCGTCGTCGACGGGGAAGAAGCCCATCGTGGCGCCATATTCCGGAGCCATGTTGCCGATCGTGGCCCGATCGGCCAGCTTCATGCTCGATACGCCGGTGCCGAAGAATTCGACGAACTTGCCGACCACGCCCGCCTTGCGCAGGATTTGCGTCACCATCAGCACCAGGTCCGTGGCCGTGGTGCCCGGTGGCAATTGCCCGGTCAACTCGAAGCCCACGACCTCGGGCAGCAGCATGTACAGCGGCTGGCCGAGCATCACGGCCTCGGCCTCGATTCCGCCCACACCCCAGCCCAGCACACCCAGGCCGTTGATCATCGTGGTATGGCTGTCGGTGCCGACCAGTGTATCGGGGACGGCCACATCGCCGTGCTCGTCCTTGCGCAGGAAGACGCACTTGGCCAGGAATTCCAGATTCACCTGATGCACGATGCCGACGGCCGGCGGCACGACGCGGAAATTATCGAATGCCTTCTGACCCCAGCGCAGGAACTCGTAACGCTCGCGATTGCGGCTGAATTCCAAATCGACGTTCAGGTCCAACGAATCGGCCGCGCCGAAATTGTCGACCTGCACCGAATGATCGATCACCAGGTCGACCGGAATCAGCGGATTGATCTTCTTCGGGTCGCCGCCCAATCGCTTCATGGCGCCGCGCATCGCGGCCAGGTCGACCACGCAGGGGACGCCGGTGAAATCTTGCAGCACCACACGGGCCGGCTTGAAGGGAATTTCGACGTCTTGCTTGCTGGTCGTGGCCCAGTGTGCCAGCGACTCGACGTCGGCCTCGGTGACCTCGTAGCCGTCGCAGGTCCGCAGCGCCGCTTCGAGCAGCAGGCGAACTGAAAAGGGCAGTTCGTCGATCTTGCCGAGCCCGCGCGCCTCGAGCTTCGACAAGCGATAGATGCCGGCCTGGCCAGCCCCGGTGTTAAACGTATCCCGCGCTCCGAACGGATCATGCTTGCGCGACGCGCTCATGGCGAAAACTTTCCTGCAAGTGTTTTGACGTGTGGGTCCACCGAGGCCGCCCCGGCGCGGATTTTAACACTCCGCGGGGCCATTGTCTGGGGCCTGTGAAGCTGGCGGATAGAGAATTATCGACGTTTCCGCCGATTTGTGAGCAGATTCGCCCGGCAGTATTGAGAAGCTAAATCCTGGGGCGGAAGTATTGCGCGCCACGCCCTGGGGCGCGACGTTCGGCATGATTGTTGTAACCGGACACGGCCGGTGCTTGGGATTTGACCAGCGAACTAGAGTTGCCTTTGGACAATCGACCGTCGGCCGAGGCCGCGGTCCATCGTGTCCGACCGATCGGCAATTACCCTTTCGACCGAATCTCGATTTCGCTATTGCGCCGCGCGTCCCGCGCGCCGGACGAGTCCTGTTCACCCATCATTCAGGATGCCCTCGATGACGCCGAATTTCGATCATCTCTCGCAATCGACACCGGTGGATAACGACGCCAGCGATTTCGCCGGCCTGGCTACGAGGGCTGCCACGCTCGACAACGACAACGACGACGACACCCCGACAACTTCGTCCCACCGAAGTGACCACGGGACGGACGCCAAGCTCGACCAGCTACTGCACCGTATCAATCAACTGCGCGTCGAAGTCGTGACGCCCCCTTCGGCGGCGCCCGAACGCGCCGTCGGCGATGAGAACGTGTTCTTCCCGGTCGAGCCGGCGAGCTGGGCGCAGACGCAATTGAACGAATCCGAGGTCGAGGCCCTGTGCCTGAAGTACCTGCTCGCCTGCGGCTCGTCGAGCGGCATGCTCGTCGCGGACCAGGTGAAGCTGCCGTTCAAGCTGATCGAAGGGATGCTACACCAACTGAAGTCCGACCAGTTGGTCTTCTACCGTGGCACGACCACGATGGGGGACTACGAGTATCAATTGACCGACATGGGGCGCGAACGGGCCCGCCGGTTTACCGAGCATTGCGCCTATTTCGGCTCGGCGCCCGTTTCGCTGTCCGACTACATCGATAGCGTCGGCGCGCAATCGCTCACGAATCAGCATCCCACGTCCGAGGACTTGAAACGCGCCTTTACCGACTTGCTCTTGAACAAGCGCATCCTCGACCGGCTCGGCCCGGCCATCAATTCCGGGCGAGGGCTGTTTCTGTACGGAGCCCCCGGCAATGGCAAGACGAGCATTGCCGAGCGCGTGACGAGCGCCTTCGGCCCTTACATCTGGATCCCGCGCACGATCGTGGTCGACGGCGAGATCATTCGCATGTTCGATCCCGTCAATCACGACGAAGCGCCGCCCGAGCAGCGCGAGGGGTTGATCAACGACAACAAGGTCGACGCCCGCTGGGTGCGCATCCGCCGGCCGACGATTGTCGTGGGCGGCGAGTTGACGATGTCCGCCCTGGAAGTGACCGCCAACGCGACCACCAACATTTGCGAAGCGCCGCTGCAGTTGAAGAGCAACTGCGGCATCTTGGTGATCGACGATTTCGGCCGGCAGCGGATGAGCACCGACGAACTGCTGAACCGGTGGATCGTGCCGCTGGAGAAGCGATACGATTACTTGAATCTGCCGAACGGCAAGAAGGTGCAGGTGCCGTTCGATCAATTAATCATTTTCTCGACAAACCTGCAACCGAAAGATCTGGTCGACGACGCGTTTCTGCGTCGTATTCCGTACAAGATCGACGTGATCGATCCCACCGAGGAGGAGTTCCGCGAGCTGTTCGCGATGATGGCCCCGCGCTTTGGCTTTCAGTACAACGTCCAGGCAGTCGATTACCTGATCGACACGCACTACCGGCCAGTGAACCGCCCGCTCCGCTGCTGCCAGCCGCGCGACTTGCTGCTGCAGATCCGCAATCACTGCCTGTACCAGAACCAGGCCCCGGAAATGACGCCGGAGAATTTCGACTTCGCGGTGGCGAACTATTTCGCGATCATGTAAGAGTCGTAGCCTGACGGATTCTCGCAGGGCCGTCAATTGCGTGAGCGCGCTGCAAGATTATTTCTTCGTAGCGACCGAGGCATCGAATTGCGCGATGGCCTGTTTGCGCAGCTCGTCCCCTTCGAGGAACAGCGTCTGCATCCGGTCTTGTTGCGCTTCGTCGCCGATCAAGGCGAAGCCCTCGTGCCATTTCTGCACGGCCGTGACGTAGGTGGTGGCCGCATCGTGAATCGGGGTTCCTGCGGCGGATCGTGAAACGATTTCCTGGGCCTTGCCTTCCAGGTCATTGGCTTTGGCTTGCAGGTCGGGAAGGGCTTCTTTGATGCGCGTCGCGTCGGCAGCCTGAATCGCCGTGAGCAGGGCTTTGTCGTCTTGCAGGACCATGGTGGAAAACTAATTGCGCAATCGCCCGTTCTCCGTGGCGTGGATCGCCCCAAAGAGCAGTCCCCCGTAGAGGGCGAACGTGCTGACGATCAGCAATACACCGCCGATCAGGCAAAGATTCCTCGACGGCTTTGCCGCACCAAAAAGCGCCTCCCACAGTCCCCTGCGGCGCAGCTCGATCAGGTCTGTGCGATTTCGCGCGAGAACAGCGATGACCAGCAATGGAAGAACGGTCAAAAATAGTTGCGAGCCTATACTGCGGCCCGTCATGAGGTAGGCGGCCACCTGCCCGACGAGACTGACCAGAAATTGAATGGCCAGGACTCCTAGTACGAAGTTCAAGGCCAGGGGATTTCCACGACGCGCGGCAATCGCGACCAGCCAATAGGCCAGGGCCATCAACGGGAGTGGAAGCAGAAACCAGATTCCGTTGCCGGTCTTGGCGAACGAAATCGCCAGCAAGGAGAACGCGGCGAGGATCGTGGCGAGAATCGCCAGGCCCGTCACGTTCCGGCCTCCATAATGGGCCCGTCTTTTCAATAATTCGTCCGAGACCGCTGCACCCATTTTCCACCCCCTGATTCGCCAAGGTTCGGACAGTGCGACCGACATTTTCCATGAACATAGTTCAAGCGAAGGCGGAATGTCACTGCTATTAGATTCCCGTTTTTGGCCCCCTCGGCCGTAAAGCGGCCGTGGCATTGACCGCCCGGCCCCACGAGATACGCTTGTTTGTGACTTCGGGGCATCGTTGCGGCACTGAGTTGACCCTTTATTCGTCAGGCGGCGGGAGACAGGCTAACACCTTATGCAGACTCAATTAGCGGTTTTGGGGGGCGGCCCTGGCGGATACACCGCGGCCTTTCTGGCGGCGGACCTGGGAATGGATGTCGTGTTGATCGATGCCGAGCCCCGGCTGGGCGGCACCTGCCTATTGCGGGGCTGCATCCCGTCAAAGGCCCTGCTGCACGTGGCCCGGGTGCTGGAAGAGGCCAAAGAGATGGTCGACTGGGGTGTCGCTTTCGAAAAGCCGAACTTGGCGATCGACGCCATTCGCGCTCGTAAAGAGAAGGTGATCGGCACGCTGACCGGCGGCCTCAAGCAGCTCGCCAAGCAACGTAAGGTCCGCGTCGTGCATGCCCGGGCTGTGTTCGAAAGCTCGCAGGCCCTGGTCCTGACAGGCGGCGATCCGTCGACGTATGAAGGGGACCGGCTCAGCTTCGAACATTGCATCCTGGCCTCGGGCAGCGTCCCGGCCAAGATTCCCGCGTTCGACCTGCCGACCGACCGGGTGATGGATTCGACCGGCGCGCTGGAGCTGCGTGACATACCGGAAAGCCTGCTCGTTATCGGCGGCGGCTACATCGGTCTTGAGTTGGGAACGGTCTACTCCGAGCTAGGGAGCGCCGTCACCGTGGTCGAATTGACCAGCGGTCTGTTGCCTGGCGCGGATCGCGATCTGGTCCGCCCACTGCACGCGCGATTGAAAGACCGCTTCAAGGAAATCTTGCTCGATACCAAGGTCGTGTCGCTGACCGATAAGGGAGATTCGATCGAAGTCGTGTTCGAAAGCGCTGCCGGTCAACGGACCGAGCGCTACAGTCGCGTGCTGGTCTCGGTGGGGCGCAAGCCGGCCAGCGCCGGACTGGGGCTGGAACAAACCGAGGTCGAAATCGACAAGCGCGGCTTCGTGCAAGTCGATCGCCAGCAGCGCACGGCTGATCCGCGCATCTCGGCCATCGGCGACGTGGCGGGCGAACCGATGCTCGCGCACAAGGCGATGTACGAGGGACGGATCGCGGTCGAAGCCATCCTGGGTGAGCCGGCCGAGTTCGATGCCTTGGCCGTTCCGGCCGTGGTCTTTACCGATCCCGAGATCGCCTGGGCCGGTCTGACCGAGGATCAAGCGAACCGCGAGGGGCGCGCCGTCGAGATTGCCCGCTACCCGTGGGCTGCGATCGGACGTGCTCAGGCACTGGGGCGCACCGAAGGATTGACCAAGCTTCTGATCGATCCGCAAAGCGAACGCATCCTGGGAATCGGCATCGTGGGCATCAATGCCGGCGACATGATTAGCGAAGGGGTGCTGGCGATTGAGATGGGTTGCACCGTGCGCGACTTGACCTCGATCATTCATCCGCATCCCACGCTCAGCGAGACGGTCGGCGCCGCCGGCGAAGTCTTTCTGGGACTGGCTACGGAAATCTATCGTCCGAAGCGCGAGCGGCAGGAGGCCTGATCGCGATGGCAACTCCGACGGCGATCGACCTTTCAACGCGACCGGAGCCGATCTCGGATCTTTTTCCGCGAATCGAGAGGCCGGCCGACACCGAGCGCTACAAGCTGAGCGACGACCAAGTCGCGTTCTTTCACCAGTACGGCTACCTGGCTGGTGTGAAGATTCTGGACGACGCGCAGGTCGAGGCGCTGCGCGGAGAACTGGCGGGCTTGTTCAACCCGGCCTGCCCCGGGCATGAACTGTTCTACGAATACCACTCGAACGAATCGGCCGATCCGGCGCGCGTATTGTTTCACGCGCTGGGGGCGTGGCGCATCACGCCGGGCTTTCACGATCTGCTGTGGCATCCGGCGTTCACCGTGCCGGCTTCGCAGTTGTTCGGCGGGGCGGTCCGCTTTTGGCACGATCAGTTGTTCTGCAAGCCGGCCAAGCATGGCGGTGTGGTCGCGTGGCATCAGGACTATTCGTATTGGACACGCACCCAGCCGATGGCACATCTGACGTGTTGGATCGGCCTGGACGACGCCGACCGTGACAACGGTTGCCTGCAATACATTCCGGGCAGCCATCGCTGGGACCTGCTGCCGGCGCCGCAATTGGCCGGCGGCATGGAGTCGATTCGCGAGGTGCTGACGCCCGAGCAACTGGCGCAGTTCCAGCCGAAGGCGATCGAGTTGAAGAAGGGGGAGTGCGCGTTCCACCATCCCTTGATGATCCACGGCTCATACGAAAATCGCACCGAACGACCGCGCCGCGCCGTGGTGGTGAATGCCTTTCGCGACGGAGTACGCTCAGGATCGGATGAACCTCTGCTGTCCGGCGTCCCAGCCATCCCCGCCGGCCAGCCGATGAGCGGCCAATTCTTTCCGCTCTTGTACGAGCCGAGCTAGGAACAAGCCTTGCAGATACGCGGGCCTTGGATTCTCTACTTCGTGCATCGGCGTCTCGCCGTGCCTTCGAGGATCGAAGTGCGCAAGACTCCCCTCTGATGGGTGCGCAGGGGCACCTGGACTCACTCGTGCCAGTGCCCAGCCCCCCCTTTTTGGTTGACTATCCCGGAGCGTGAATTTACAGTGCGAACCAGGGGAAGGGGGGGCCCGGCCAGGACTGACTGGTCCAGGCTAGCAGTGCGCCATCTCGTCGGATTTTTATGCCGCGGCGCGCCCCGGTCTCTGGTGGAACCAAAAGGCTGACTCATGAAGTTGGATCGTGGTCGCCGTGTCGCGCGACTTGCCGCGCGACGAAAGCCGATAACCGTTCGCACCACCATGGTCGAGGCTTTGGAGGTGCGTTGGCTGTTGGCCATCGATCTCTCGACGACGCCACTGCCCGCGTATGTGGCTTCGGGCCTGTACTTCCCGAACGTTGAAATCGATCGTTCCGACAATACATCGCAGCCCAATGGCAGCGCGGGACCAACTGGGCTTGCGCCAGCCCAGGTCGCACATGCGTACGGCTACGATCAGATCTTGTTCAGCGGCGGCATCGTGGGAACTGGCGCGGGGCAAACGATCGCCATCGTTGATGCTTACGACACGCCCACGATCGCGCATGACCTGGCGGCCTTCGACGCGTTTTATGGCATCGCCGCTCCGCCGAGTTTCATCCGTGTCGCCCAGGATGGCTCAACGCATTATCCCACGGCCGATCCGGCCGGTCCTGGCGGAAACAATTGGGAAGTGGAAACGGCGCTCGACGTGGAATGGTCGCATGCGCTGGCGCCGCAGGCCAACATCCTGCTGGTCGAAGCCAATACCAACGGCATCGATCTGCGGACGGCCACGAACTTCGCTCGCAATTATCCCGGCGTGTCGGTCGTTTCGATGAGCTTCGGCAGCGCTGAATCGTTTCCCGACGACAGCCTATATACGACGCCGGCCGGCCATACGCCGATTACGTTTATCGCATCGACCGGCGACAACGGCGCGCCCGGCGAATACCCGGCTTATTCACCGAACGTGCTGGCCGTTGGCGGAACGACGCTGACCCTGAATTCATCGAACAACATCTCTAGCGAAACGGGCTGGTCTGGATCGGGCGGTGGCATCAGCACGCAGCAACCCTCGGTGGGTTACCAGTCGGGCGTGGTCACGCAGAGCACGGTGTTCCGTACGACTCCCGACGTATCGTTCGACGCCAATCCCGCGACCGGCGCGTCGATCTATGATTCGTACAACAACGGCACCACGACTCCCTGGACGAGGATCGGCGGCACCAGCTTTTCGGCCCCCAGTTGGGCGGCGCTGATCGCAATTGCCGATCAGGGGCGCGCCACGGCCGGGTTGCCGACGCTCGACGGTCGCAGCGGCACTCTGCCGGCGCTGTACGGCCTGCCCAGCAGCGACTTCCACGACATTCTCAGCGGCAGCAACGGCTTCAACGCGGGCGCCGGGTACGACCTGGTGACAGGGCGCGGCAGTCCGGTCGCCAATCTGATCGCGCCGGCGTTGGTCACGGCCTCGAATCTTTCGGGAACCGTGTTCAGCGACGCCAACAACGACGGCGTGCTCGATAACAACGAAACGGGCCTGGCCGGCTGGACCGTCTTCGACGATCTGAACGGCAACGGTGTGCTCGATCCACCGGCCGTGACCACCACGGCGGCCTCGATCCCCTCGCCACTCGCGATTCCCGACGGATCGGGCAGCCTCGTATCGACTTTGACCGTCGGCGGGCTGGCCGGATCGATCATGGATCTGAACGTCAATCTCACCATCAATCATACGCGCGACTCGAACCTGGGAGTTACGCTGATCAGCCCCTCCGGCGTTAGCGTCGTGTTGATTAATCACGGCGGCGGCAACGGCGCGAACTATACCAACACCACGTTCGACGATCAGTCCGGCACGGCCATCAGCAGTGGCGCTGCCCCGTTTACTGGTAGCTTTCGGCCGTCCGGCACGTCGCTGGCGTCGTTCACCGGACTGAATGCGCAAGGCACCTGGCAACTGGTCGTCACGGACACCGTGACGGGCAATACCGGCACGCTCGTTAACTGGTCGCTAAGCATTCTCACGGCCAGTGAACCGACGACCACGACCGATGGGGATGGCGTCTACCTGTTTCGCAACGCGGCGCCTGGCACTTATAACATCGTCGCGATTCCGCCCACGGGCTTCACGCAAACGGCGCCCGCGAGTGGCAGCAATGTCGTCACGTTGACCACGGGCATGAACGTCGCCGCTCAAGATTTTGCCGAATTGGGGTCGAGCGTCTCGGGCGAGATGTACATCGACAGCGACGGCGACGGAGCGCTCGATCCCGGCGAGATCGCGCTACCGTGGGCCGTCTACGACGATCTGAACAATAACGGCCAGTACGACTCGACTTCGGTCTATACCGTCAACTCGAACAGCA
Organism: Pirellulales bacterium; assembly: GCA_036499395.1. Taxonomy (NCBI): domain Bacteria; kingdom Pseudomonadati; phylum Planctomycetota; class Planctomycetia; order Pirellulales; species Pirellulales bacterium. Next base: position 31,973 of record DASYDW010000047.1, on the reverse strand, counting down.
CGCCGCAAACGGTTGCTGACATGGCGACCACGCTGTCCACGGCCGTGGCAACGGGACTCGCGGGCGCGATCACGGACATCAATGTCAGCTTGACGCTGCATCATACGAACGATTCCGATCTGAACGTCACGTTGATCAGCCCGGACGGCACTTATGTCCCGTTGATCAATCACAGCGGCGGCAGCGGCGCGAACTTCATCAATACCACGCTCGACGATCAGGCCATCAAGGCCATCGGCAGCGGCACGGCCCCGTTCACGGGATCGTTCAAGCCGGCCAGCGTGCTATCGGCGCTGAATGGCAAGAATCCCAACGGTACCTGGAAGCTGCTGGTGTCCGATACCGTCTCGGGCAATAGCGGCACTCTGGATAGCTGGTCATTGAAAATCACGACCAACGCCGGCGAACCCTTTGATCTAACAGGAAACGACGGTCTGTATCAGTTCGCAAATCTGACGGCGGGCACGCACACGATTCGCCAGCTTCCCACCGGCTATTCGACGCTCTCCTCGCCCGCCAGCGGCGCGTACACGATCAATGTCACGGCGCCGATCACGGTCACGGGTGACAACTTCGGCAACATTTCACAGGTCCAAGTCTCGGCCGGGGGGCCATACACGATTTCCCAGGGACAGCCTTTAACGCTCTCGGGCTTAGCGACCGGAGGCGACGATCCCTACAACTATTCGTGGGATCTGAATGGCGATGGCGTTTACGGCGATGCCACCGGCGCGTCGCCGACGCTGAGTTGGGCTCAATTGGAAGCGCTGGGGATCGGCGCGGCAGGCACGCTGAACGTGCGGCTGAGCGCCACGGATTCTAACAACGAGATCGGCGACTCGACGGCCACGACGCTGACCATCATTGATGTTCCGCCCGTGGTTAGCATTTCAGGCCCGACAACGGCGTTGCGCGGCGAGACGAACACCTATACGCTCACGGCCAACGACGTCAACGCGGATGAGTTGGCCGGGTTCAAATTCACGATCAACTGGGGAGACGGCTCGCCGGCGCAAATCATTACCGCGCTCTCCGGCACGCAAGTCACGCACGGCTTTAACGTTGCCGGGCAGGTGAGCGTGGCCGTCACCGCGGTCGATCAATCGGGCGGGGTAAGCCAGATTGCGACTCAAGTGGTGCATGTGGATGCCGAGCAACTGCGCCCCGATACGCAAAATCCGTCGCTTGTCGACCTCGTGTGGGGTGGCAGCGGCGGCGCGGACGTGGTGCAGTTTAATCAGATCTCGGGCACCACGATTCGTATCCATGAAACTCAGCTTAACGGGGCGGCCGTCAACAATACGCTCGATTTCACCGGTATCACGGGGCGGGTCGTGGCCAGCGGCAATAACGGCAACGACGTGCTCGACGCGCGCGGACTGTTGACCACGCAGGCCACGTTCGACGGTGGCTTCGGTAATAACACGATCTACGGCGGTAGCGCCGGTGACATTCTCATCGGCGGCTCAAACGGCGGCGAAGGCAAGCAAGGTAGCAACGTGATCATTGCCGGTAACGGCAATAACACGATCTACGGCAACAGCATCAACGCGCGAAAAGGTTCTACCGGCGGGGCGAATCTGATCATCGGAGGGACCGGGAACGACACGATCTACGGCAGCTTCGGGCCCAATCCCACCGGCAACGGCGGCGAAGGGGGCCAGAACCTGATCGTCGGCAATGGTGGCAACGATACGATCTACGCTTCGCAAATCACCGACGGCGCCGAAGGTGGACACGGCAGCATCCTGATCGGTGACACGACGACCTTGAACCTGGCGGCCTTGCAATCGATCCTGGCAGAGTGGACGTCGACGGATACGCTCGCCGTGAAGGTTGCCGACATCAGCGGGACCGGCAACACCACAGGCGCAAATAGCACTAATTATCTGCAGCCTGGTGTGACCGTGGTGGGGGACGGCGCCGCGGACCAGTTGTACAGCGACACCAATGGCAAGCCGAACTGGTTGTTCCTGTCGCCCAATCAGGATGTCGGCAATCGCGTGAAGACGGCGGATGTCGAAACGTTCCTGTCTCCACCCAGCATTACGGTCCCTGCGAGTCCCCTGACGATCTCGTCGGCAATCGATCTGCCGATCAGCGGGATGTCCGTGGCCGACAGCGCGCTCTTGTCGAATACGAGCAACGTGCAACTCACTTTGGCCGCGAACTCTGGCTTTGTCGAACTCAGCACTAACGTTGCGGGCGGCCTGCAAAGCTCACAGATCTCGAATAACGACAGTGGCACCGTTACCATCACGGCACCCTTGGCCGCGATCAATGCCACGCTGGCCGCCGCTGGAGGAGTGCTGTACTGCCCCGTCACGGGCTTCGCTGGCACGGCCACGCTCACGGCCACGATCAGCGACCTGGGGAACACGGTCTCAGGCATACCGCAGACCGTCTCCAGCAGCACGTCGATCCATGTCATGGCGCCTGTGCTGTCGCCGCCCGCGGCCAGCGCCGGGGTCGCGATCAGCAACGTGCCGGTGTTCCACTTCTCGAATTCTGATCCGAGCGCCACGGCTGCCAATTACTCGGCGCTAGTCACGCTGGGAGACGGCCACACGGTAACGCTAACGGGCACCCCCGGCCCGAACGGCCAGATCGTGGCGACGGGGAACGGCGGCTTCGACGTGCAACTCTCGTACACCTATGGCGGTGTCATCAGCGGGCAAACGTTCGCGGTAACCGTCACCGATCAGCAAGGGCAATCGGCGACGGCCAGCACAAACAACTTTGCGGTCACGTTTGGTCCCCCCAGCGTCGTCGTCCCCGACAACTTGGGAACGATTACCGCGGGGCTTGGCCTGCCGATTAGTGGGATTTCAGTGGCTGACGGTGGTCTGCTATCGAGCTCGAGCAACGTGCAACTCTCGCTAGCCACGGCTCACGGAAAGATCAATCTCTCGACGACTGTCGCCGGCGGTTTGCAGAGCAACCAGATAACCTCGAACGGCACAGGCAACGTAACGATCACGGCCCCCCTGTCCGCGATTAACGCCACGCTCGCTGCCACCGGTGGTGTCATCTACACGGCCGCGTCAGGCTATTCCGGGACGGACACGCTCGGCGTCACGATGAGCGATCTGGGAAACACGATTTCCGGTTTGCCGCAAACGACGACCGGCAGCGCGTCGATCAGCGTCGCCGCGCCTGTGCTGTCGCCGCCGGTTGCGATCGCCGGTGTGCCGTTTACGAACGTCGTCGTCTTCCACTTCACAGATTCCGATCCCACTGCCAAGGCGGCGAACTACACGGCGACCATCACGCTCGGCGACGGCAATAGGAAGACGCTCACCAGCACGGCAGGCGCGAACGGCCAGATCGTGGCTAACGTCAACGGCGGATTCGACGTGCAACTCTCGTACACGTACGGCCAGGTTCTTACCGGCCAGACATTCTCCGTGACGGTTACCGATCAAGGCGGCCGTTCGGCCACGGCTAGCGCCGGCGGATTCTCAGTCACTCTTGGTCCGCCCAGTGTGACCCTGCCGACAGGCCCGCTCACGATCAAGCAAACGCTCGATCTGCCGATCGCTGGTCTGTCGGTCGCCGACGCCTCGCTGTCGCCCGGCACGAGCACTGTGCAGCTCACGCTCACAGTGACCGGCGGCACGATTGCCGTCTCGACCGTGGTCAGTGGTGGACTGCAAAGCTCGCAAATCGCGCAAAACGGCACAGGCACGGTGACCATCACTGCGCCACTGGCGGCGCTCAACGCCACGTTGACGAACGTTAACGGTGTGATTTACACGCCGAACGCCAGCTTCACAGGCACGGATACCCTTGACGCCACGGTCAGTGATCAGGGGCATACCATTTCCAACACGCCGCAGACGGCCACGCAAAGCGTCGCGATCAACGTCACGACCGGCACGGTTACGCCCGCGGACGTACCCGGCTTGCAACTGTGGCTTGATCCGACCGATTTGTCGACCTTGAACTTGCGATCGAGCGCGTATTTGGTCGGTTCATCGCAGCAGTCGCTCAATACCGCGGCGGGCACCAGCAGCTACAATTTCGCCACGCACAGCGAGTTCTCCTTCGCCGGCTGGGTTTATTTCAACAACACGGCGGGCGATACTTTCAGCAGCTCGCAAGTCATCATCGCCCAGAGCGAAATCGGCGGCGGCAACGGTGTGTTTTCGCTCAGTCTGACGGGAGGTGCGCATAACGCACTTTTGCAGTTCTCGATTTGGACCGGAAAGAATAGCATCAAGTCGGTCTACACGGCCTCTGGCCCCGGCGGGACCGCGTTCAGTTCCGGCCATGATTATTTCATCGCCGTCAAATTCGACGGCAGCCAGGCTACCGACGGCGGTAAACTGTCGATCTGGGTCGACGGCACGCAACTTCCGATTTTATCCCCCAACGGCACTGTGCTTCCCAGCACACTGCAAAACGATACGGCCAGCACCGACAAGCTGACGCTCGGCAACGCCGGGGCCACGACGAACATGTCGATGCGACTCGAGGATTGGGGCGTCTGGGACAACGTCGCGTTCAACCAGAGTGACATCAATAGCTTGTGGAGCGGCGGCGCCGGATTGACGATCACGGCGCCGAATCAGTTGCCTGACAATAGCGCCGCAGGTGGAAGCAATCTCGCTTCGCCGACCATGTATTGGGCCCTCACCGAGAGCGCCGGCATCCGCAATGACATCAGCGGCAACGGCTGGAACCTGACGCCGTCGTCAAATGACAATTCGACGGTCGGCAATAAACTGCAAGTGATCTCCTGGACCGACAAGTCGGGCGTGCTGGGCACTTTCTACGCGGGCGACGGTCCGGCAGCCGTGTTTCAAATGAAGCGGATGCGCGAGCCGACCTACGATCCGAACGCCCTGGGAACTGGATCTCCGGGAGTGATCTTCGGCCAGTGGCAATGGTTGTACAACGGCACCCCGGGTTGGATGGCAAACTCGGCCACCGGAGCGATCTTCCAAAACGTGGTTATCGATCAGAACCTGACCAATAACGAAGATTTCTTCCTGTCGTCCTCGGCCGATACGGATTCGCAACCAAACGCCGAGCGCATCTTCATGCCGGGTTACGACGGTCCGTCGAATGACAACGTCGCCAACGTTTATACCCCGATGTTGCGGATCAACGATACGGCTGGAAACGGCACTGGCTACGGTAATCAGACGCCGCACGCATCGATCATGAACGTAAACTACAGCACCAAATCGCCGATTGCCGGGAACTACTATTTGAGCCCGGGCGAGCACCTGTCGTTTGAATGGGCCGACATCGACGCCATACCCGGTGGCGGCGCCGTGCAAGGAGCGTGGCGCTCGTATGTAAATGGCGCACAACAGCAGGTGTACGTCAGCGATGGTGGTGCCGGCTCTGCGCCTGAGGGCTGGACCCAATTGGCTAGCGGGCGCAGCGCTCAGATGCTCAACGGTTTCTACGATAACGGGTCCTACCAATCGTTCACGACGCTCGGCTCGACGACCGTTTACGGTGACGTCCTGGCTTATGGCGTGGCCAATAGCCCCGCGGACGGAGCCGTGTTGCGTGCGATGATGATGCAGCGCGCCGGTCTGACGGGGTTGCTCTCTCCGCTGCAGCAGACGGTCAACACTAAGTCGACGACGTACATCACTTCGTCGAACGTTGCGATATCGGGAACGACCAGCACGCTCGTCATGCCTCCGGTCGTGGCGGCGGCGAATTTGCAGGCCGTCATCAATAATGGCGGATCCGGCGCGGCGACGATTAATGCCGATGCCGGAACCGATATCGTGCCCGCCGGTGGTGGCGCGGGACAAGCATCGATCAGCCTGGCGGCCGGTCAGAGTGTGACCCTGGTCTCGGATGGAACAAACTGGAACATCACCGTGGGCCCAGCCACGGCGGCGGTTGCTTCGGCGGCAGTGTCATCAATGACAGCGGCTTCGACGCCGGGCGATGCATCTGCTTCGGCTGCAAACACTTCGGCTAGCGCCAGCGCTACGGATACTTTGGCGGACGATTCGCTCGCGATGAGCTTGCTGACCGCGGCGCCGTCGGCGGTGGCAACGTCGCTCGATTTGCACGCCATCGGTTGGGCATCGCCTGACGCGTTGGCGGTGGAAATCGCCGGCATCGCCGGCGCTATGCCTGCAACAGGCAGCACGAACCTGCAGTCTGGCACGCCACTACTGAACAATAACTCGGTGTTAAGTACCAACGCGAACGGCTTGCCCGGCGATGCGGACAGCTCGAACGATTGGCTGCTGGCGACCCTATCGAACGACACGTTCAGTGCCGTGAAAAGCACTGATCGGGATGCCGACCAGTCGTAGCGATTGCCCAGTCGTGGCGGTGGCAGACCAGAAAGACCGCTAGCAAAAAGAAGAGGGAGCGCGATGACAGCGCTCCCTCCTGTTTCTTTTGCACAAACAGCTCGACCGTCGAAGTGATCGTCACTTTCGAACGGCGCGACTATCTTCCCGCGGCGCTCTCGGGCTTGGTCTGCGCCGCGGCCATGGCTTGCGACAAGGCCGACAGCAATTGCACGGCCGGCTGCGGGAATGCATCCGGCTCGGTGCTCCAGAAGTTGATCGTCGCACGAGAATCGCCGATTCTCATCGGCACGTGCAGGCTCGACTTCGCCCCGCGGGCGACCATAAGCGTAAAGATCGCTCCCTTTTCCTTCGACAAGTCGGCAATCACGACGGGCTTATCCCCTGCGGCGTACTTCGCGAGCGGCTCGTCAGCCGCAGCGACCGGGGGCAGCTTGCTGCGCATCGTCTCGGGCGGAGCGGGGGCCGTGGGATCGGGGTTGCGATTGCCCGTAAAGGGTCCGTACTTCTGCGTTACTTTGCCATCGTCGACCACGGTGAGGCAGACTCGATCGACTTGTGGCACCGTCACCGGCAGGATGAATCCGAACCGGCCGAACCACTCGGCATCCGAGAGCGCCAAATGCGTGGCGGCTTTCAGATTGTCGTCTGGATCACCTCCCGTGGCACGCAGCACGGTCAAGAAATCTTGCACGCGGGTGGGCTGCTGCTGTGCGGTGGGGTTGGTGAGGTCTTGATGCGGATCGGCCATTTCGAAAAAGCCAATCATCATCTCTTCGAACGTCTGATCGCCGAAACCGATCGTGGCCTTCGGATCCGGGTTGTTCAGGTTATGCTCCGAGTTGTCGAAGTGGGCGTGGCAGTCCAGCCGTGTACCGGCGGGCAGCAGCTTCGGTTCGTCCAAACAATAGCTCGTCTGCCAGCCAAAATCGTATCCCGGCACGGACAGGATCGTTTCCTTCTTTCCGTCAGGATACGTGGCGACGTAATCAAACGCCTTACCGCGTAGATGCATGTGCGGCATCATCGTCAACAGCAACGTATCGCGCTTGAAGATGTAGCGCGAGTTCACCGGTACGTCATCGGCGCCTGGCGGAAGCTGAAAGACGAAATTCACGGCGCTTGTGACCACGACTTCCTGCTTCACGGTTTTGGGATCGGCAAACTTCACGCCCAGATAGCTGCGGTCCTGTTGCGCGGTGCCGTTGGGCGTGTAGTGCATCTGAAAGATGAGCTTCGAGCCGGCCGGCACCTTGCGGGCCATGCCCAGCGGCAAGGGCTCGGGACGCGCCCCCGGCGCGAAGGCACCCGTGAAATCGTTGCCATTCCCCAGCCCGCCGGTTCCGCGCCCATCGGGCGGAAGCACGAAGATCAAAATGTGATGCACGACCGAAGTGTTGCCCGGCCGGGGTTCGATGGCGCTGATCCACTTGTCCTCTTTCCAGCCCGGATCGACGGTGAACATCTGGTATTCGACCACGCCCGTGGCCGGCACATCGTACGCCTTTTCGGCCATGTAAATGACCTGGTCCGGCTCGGGGATCATCCAACCTTCGGCAAGTTTCGGCGGCGCGGGGAGATCCTTAGGATCACCTTCCGGCGCGCCCGCAGCTACCCAGCGGGCGATCGTGGCCTTGTCGTCGTCGCTCAGGCGAGCGTCGTTTTGAAAGTGGCCGTAATGCGGATCGGCGTGCCACGGTGGCATACGGCCGGCCTGTGTGACTTCTTCGATCATGCCGGCCCAGCCTGCGGCGTCCTCGTAACTGGTCAGGGTGAACGGCGCGATCTGTCCCTGCCGATGACAGAAGATGCAATTTTCGTTGAGAATTCGCGCGACGTGCTTCGTGTAGGTGACGTTGCTCGTGGTGGTCGGTTGGCGGTCACGGCCGATCAAACAGCCGGTCGCTTCGGTCGCGGGCTGCGAGACTTCTTTGCCGGCCAGAATTTCATCCAGAGCTTCGGCCAGATCGCGGCGCGACGGTTCCTTGCGCTGATAGTTGGCGTTCTTCACCAGGCCATATTGATCGTCGATGCGGCCGCGATAGCGAATCGTACGTCCACGATCGAGCACGACGATCTCGGGCGTGCGCGTCGCGCCCACGCGGTCGGCGATCGTCTGGTTTAAATCCTTGAGGATCGGGAACTCGATGCCGTGGTGCCGAGCATACGCGGCGATTTCGGTTACCGCGTCTTGCCGGTTCGCGTCGATGCCTACGAACGCGACACCCCGCGACTCGTACTGTTTCGCCAGTTCGGCCAGGCGTGGCGCGTAGAGTTTGGCCAATGGACACTCGGTGCCCAGGAATGCCAGCACCACGATCTTGTCCTTGGCCGCGGCGTCGAGGTCGAACGTCTGGCCGTGGTAATCCTTGAGCGTGAACGAGGCGACTTTCGTCGGCGCCAGGCTCTGCTTGTCGGCACCAGAGGTGCTACCGGCCGGCGCGGCGGCCAGGGCCAGCGACGGGGCAGCCAAAGCCGCCACGGCCAGCGAATGCCAGAAGTATCGCATGGGAACCTCACGTCCTTCAAAAAAGGGGGCATCAATCGAGCAGAGGGCCGAACGCCTCGCCAGAGATTCCCAGGCGTACACCCGGGAATTCGGCCTCTGCAGGGGATCGTCAAGCAGTCATTGACGCGAGGCTATCGCCGCCGGCGTCAAGTGTTCGCGGGATCAGTCACCACCTAATTCGTTGGCAACGCCGCGATATTAGACGGAGCGTCGGGCTTTTTAGCCCCGCCGCCCGCTCGCCAATGAGGGCGTAACACGTGCCAGCACGCCGCAGGGTTCGCGAAAGCGCCGGCGTCATGGCGTACGGCGTCGAGCCAGCGCGAACGCGCGACGGCTCACGATCTGCCCTGCCGCTGGTCATAGTTGTTTACTACTACACAGCACCTCAGCAGATGAGTCGATCCTTGACTTGTCGTGTGCAATGTCGAGCATTCGGCATAGGAATTAGGCCGCGCTCTGATGTATCGTTGCGATTGCTACGACCTGCGGCCGCGCAACCAACAACCCGAGGAATGTGACGGTGAATAGTAGGTTACCTCCATTGCGGACTCCCCAAAGGAACGATTCTAATTGCGGAATTACTCCTAACTCGAGGGACTGCCAATGGAGGTCGGACAAGCGGTCACGGTCGGGTCATGGGCCGTCGGCGCTTATGACTGGGTTCAACGTCGAAAACTATTCAGGCGATGGCGATATGATCGAGCCAATGCGGTTTTGAAGCCGATGCATTTGGAAGTGATGCATGGCATGCGGCATCTTGCCAGCCAGATGAGGAATCTAGACGGCAATTTCCAAGCAACGGCGATGATGGCCATCGACACTTGCACCGCTTGCCGACGGTCGATGTCGCGGCTGTTGAAGGTTCCGGCAAACCACTTGCACTGTTCGCTCAAGTTGATGGAGGCCGATGGCGAAGAAGGGCGCGTCGCGACGTTGGGAAGGTCAAAGCCATTTGACGAGCGGCCCAGCAAGCTCGGCGACGACGACGGAGACCTGGTCACATCGAGTACAACCTTCGCTTCGCTGTTGGGAATGAGCGACGGAGTCACTTTATGGAGCAGAGACTTCACTTGCTTCTGCTGCAACGACCTCAAGAAGCAAGGCACGCGCTTTCGATGTGGCCGCGAGAATTGGTCGAACTATTACCAATCTGTTCTTGTCTTGCCCCTGCGATACCCGCGGACGTGCGACGGACAGGACATGGGTTATATTGGTTTTTTGATGTTTGATTCCCCGAAGGTTGGTACGTTCGCCGGATTACCGGAAATTTTTGACTATCAGAATCGTGCCGCGGAATACCTGGAGGAATTGCACTCGTCTCCCGTATTCAACCTGGGCGCGATTTTTGCGGATACGCTAGCAACATTTTTGAGTTCCTTTTACGAAGTCAAACATCCCCATCAGAAGGCAAATGAATGGCAAGTCAAAACGCTGCACCAAAGGTCGTCCGAAGCGGAACGGACCAAGCAGCCAAAGCGCCCGCCGAACGGAAAGTGACTATCGTCACCACTCCGGCGGAGTACTTTCGCGCTGCGGAGCGCGTCATGCTCGAGCTTAAAAAGAACGGTGGGCAACGCTAGACGCGTTGCGGATCCGTATCACGCCCTCAAATGCAGCGAACATTCTCATGCTCGCTGCATTTGATAGTGGCTCTCATCCTACGCCGACGAGAGATTTTCTTCGCCGCGAGATTCCCCGCGCGGGAATGTCAGCGACACCAGGGCAAACCCGACGGCCGCCGCTAGCATCAAGCCGGTGAAGAACCAATAGTATTCGGCGCCCGGCAGCTTGCTAGTTTTGTCCTCGTTCTGGATCACGGTATTCACCACCGCGGTCACGGCGTTGCCCAGCGAGACGGACAACAGCCAGATCGCCATCACGATCGACTTCATGTTCTTGGGCGCAACGGTGTACGAGAACTCGAGCCCCGTGATCGACACCATCACCTCGCCCGAAGTCAGCACGATGTAGGCAAGCAGTTGCCAGGCGATGTGTGGCGTCTCGCCGCGCTGAATCATCGTCTCGATCCAGCCAGCGATCGCAAAGGACAGCCCCGTGACGAACATGCCGATCGTGATCTTCCGCGTGGGGGTCAGCGGGATGATCCGGTTCAGCGCCGGATAGACGATGTACGCGAAGATCGGGATCAGGATCAGGATCAAGATCGGATTCATGGTGTGCGTCTGAGACGCCAGCCATTCCTTGCCGAAGGCGTTGCGATTCATGTTCTCGGCCTGTAAGACCCAAGCCGAGCTGCTTTGATCGTAGAGCGACCAGAACACGGCCACGAACAGCGTCACGATCAATGGTGTGCGCAGCGCCTGCATCCCGGCGGGCGTGAACGCTTCGCGCAAAAAGCTCAACCCCGTCGGCGGCACGTGTACGAACTTGTGTCGTCCTAGCCAGAAGATGAACGTCGCCAAGGCCATCAAGATGCCCGGCACGGCGAAGGCCACGTGCGGCCCGTAATGTTCGAGCAGTTCAGGTATGAGGATCGTCGAGAACATCGATCCAAAATTGATCGAGAAGTAAAACCAGCCGTATACTTTTTCGAGCAAGTTCTGATTGCTGGGCCCGAACTGGTCGCCGACGACGGCCGACACGCAAGGCTTGATCCCGCCTGAGCCCAGGGCAATTAACCCCAGCCCCAAGAACAGCCCTCCGCGCGTCGCATCGATCGACAACACGAGGTGCCCGAGACAGTAAATCAGTGACACCCAAAAGATCGTGCGGTATTTCCCCAACACCCCGTCAGCCAAGAGCGCCCCGAGAATGGGAAAAAAATAAACGCTCGACAGGAACCACGAGTAATAGGCCTTCGCCTGCTCGGGGGACAGCAGGTCGAGCTCTCCTTGCCGGTCCAGCATGTACCTGGTCATGAACACGACCAGGATGCAGCGCATTCCGTAGTAGCTGAACCGCTCGGCCGCCTCGTTGCCGATGATGTACGGAATACCGCTGGGCATTCCCTGCGTATCTTCCGGCACGGTGCGGTAGTTCTGCGACATCGGCAGGCGGCTCCCAGGATGAGTCGTGGCAGGTGGGGCAACTTCGCTCCGCGGGCGAGCGGGGGCGAAGAATCGTTAAGCGGGCGTCGCGCGCGACCGGTCAGAATGGTCGCACAACACAAATTCCTGTTCAAGGGCGCCGTCAGGGGGGCGGGCGTCTCGACCGCCTGCTAGTAACTAGTATTTGGTAGCTAGTAGTCGCTAGGGCATTCGCGGAGATTACTAGCTACTGACTACCGGCTACTAGCTCATCCCACTCGTCCGCCAGGGGCGCCGTCACCGACACCATTTCTTGCGACATCGGATGGCGAAACGTGATGCTGCGGCCGTGCAGGGCGATGGCCCGTAGTCGCTCGTCATCGTGTTGCTGTCCGAACGCGGTCGTTGATCCGTAGAGCTGATCTCCCAAGACGGGGTGGCCGCGTGAGGCGCATTGCACACGAATCTGATGCGTGCGGCCTGTCTCCAGTTCGATCGCCAGCCAGGTGCCCCACGGCCGGACCTGCAGGATGCGATAATGCAGCACAGCCTCGCGCCCCTCGGGATGATCCGCCGCCACGATTTCGGCCCGCGGTTCGCCGGGCACCTTGCGGACGAAATCGGTCCAGGTACCGGCCTCGGGCGTGACCGTGCCGGCGACGCATGCCCAATAGACTTTTCGCACCAGGCGTCCTTCGAACTGTTCCGAGATTCGCCGTGCCGCTCGGACGTGTCGCGCGAAGATCAAGGTTCCGGATACGGGCCGATCCAACCGGTGTGGCACGCCGAGATAGACGTTGCCCGGCTTGCTGTCACGCTCTTTGATCCAGGACTTAATGCGAGCTTCGAGACTATCAATGCCCGGCGGAGCTTGCGTCAACAACCCGGCCGGCTTGCGTACCACCAGCACCGGCCCATCCTCGTATAACAGCTTGACTTGATCGTCGATCATGCGTGCCAGTGTAGAGTCAGCGGTCGGCAGAGGGCAGTGGGCAGAGAGGATGGGGGTTGAGCCCGACTAGCACGCGTGCCACGGCACCGGCAGTTCAGAAGATCCATCCGCAGATTTCACAGATGGGTCTCGAGGGACGGCAAGCGTTTCCAAATATGCGATCATCTGCGCAATCTGCGGATCAAAATCTTCGTCCGATCGGCTTTACCCGATTGCGCGGGCGATGGCGAAGGCGGCCGCGGCGGCCAGCCCGCCGGTGAGCACGGTTTGCAATCCACCGCGGAAGGGGCTGATGCCGGTCAGCCTCGCTTTCACAAAACCGAAGACCGCGAGCGCGGCCAGGGTCACACCGGCCGAAGCCAATAGCGCCGCATGCGTTGACGCCATAAAAAAATACGGCGCCAGCGGAATAAAGCCGCCGGCGATGTACGAGCCGGCGATTGTCAGGGCGCTCGTGCGAGCCCGACTGGGGTCGGGCGCTTCGAGTCCCAATTCGAAACGCATCATGAAGTCGACCCAGCGGTCGCGATTCGAACTTATCGCGGCCACGATCGGTTCGGTCTGTTCTGGTGTCAGGCCATAGTCGCGAAAAATCTCGGCCACCTCTTCCTTCTCGACCGCGGGAACGGTTTCACATTCGCGCAACTCACGCGCTCGTTCGGCATGGTAATGCTCAGCGTCGGTGCGCGCAGCCAGATAACCTCCCAGTCCCATGGCGATCGAACCGGCCGCGATCTCGGCCAATCCAGCCGTGACGATGATGGCATTCGAATCCACGGCGCCGGTCAGACCCGCAGCTAGCGCAAACGGCACCGTCAGCCCATCGGACATTCCGATCACGACATCCCGCACCATCTCAGTAGCCGTGAAGTGACGTTCGATGTGAGGCATGACGGTAGTGGGCAGATGGCAGTTGGCAGAAGGCAGTACATGCGTGCGATGCTGACGCGTCGCAACGACTGCCTACTAATGTATTCTCTGGCCGGGCAGGGCTCCGGTGTCGGGGCTTAGTACGAAGACTTCGCTGCCGCCGGGGCCGGCGGCGACGACCATGCCTTCGCTGATGCCAAAGGTCATCTTGCGCGGCTCCAGATTGGCGGCGATGATCACCAGCCGGCCGACCAATTGCTCGGGTTTATAAGCCTCTTTAATGCCCGCGAAGATGTTGCGCCGCTCTTCGCCTCCTAGGCTGACCGTGAGCTGAAGCAACTTCTTGCTCTTGGGCACCTCTTGCGCGGCGACAATGCGCGCCACGCGCAAATCGACTTTGCTGAACTCATCGAACGAGATCGTCGGCGTGAGCGGTTCGGCGGCGAGCGCCTCGGGCCCGTCGGTAAACGTTCCCGCTGGCACGGCGCCCTCGGATGCTGCGCCGGTCGTGGCTGACGATGGGCTGGTTGGTGCAGTTGCCGCGCTCGACGCGTCTTTTCCCGCAGGCGCTTCCTCACGACTCGAATTGATCATGGCTTCCACCTGTGTAGGATCGACTCGTTTCATTAAATGTTCAAAGCGGCTGATCTTTGTTCCCACCAGCGGCCTTCGCACTTCATCCCAGCTCTCGATCGGCCGGTTCAAGAGCGTGCTAACCTGCTGCGCCAGGCTTGGCAGCACCGGCGACAGGTACACAACTAGTTGCCGGAACAAGTTCAACGCCACGGTACAGACTTCTTGCAGCTCCGTGGCACGCGCGGGGTCCTTGCGCAGATTCCACGGTGCGTTCTCTTCGACATATTTATTGGCTTGATCAGCCAGAGCCATGATCGCGCGCATGGCCCGGTTGTAGTCGCAGGCGTCGTAGGCCGTGGCGATTTCGTCGCCGGCCGCGGCCGCTGCGCTGAACAGTCCGCCGTCGTCGGGATACCTGGCCGCCAGTCCGGTCGCTTCGACAAACCGCGCCGTGCGGCTGGCCAGGTTCACCACCTTGCCAACCAGGTCGCTGTTGATTTTGGACACGAACTCGTCGAGGTTCATGTCCAGATCATCGAGCTTGGGTGTCAGCTTCGAAGCGTAATAATAGCGCAAGTATGACGGGTCGAGATGCTCGAGGTAGGTCGCCGCGCGGACGAACGTCCCCTTGGTCTTCGACATCTTCTCGCCGTTGACGGTCAAGAAGCCGTGGATATGAATCATGCGCGGCAGATTGAAGCCCGACGCCTTCAGCATTACAGGCCAGAACAACGTGTGAAAATACGTGATGTCCTTGCCGATGAAGTGGTGTACTTCCGTGGCCTCGTTGCGCCACCACGATTCGAAATTCTCGCCCTGCTTCTCGCACCATTCGCGGCTGGCCGCGATATAGCCGATTGGCGCGTCGAACCAGACGTACCAGTAATTCCCGGGCGAGTCGGGTATCTCGAAGCCGAAATACGGCGCGGGGCGCGACACGTCCCAATCGCGCAGCGGCTCGGATAAAAATGCCGCCGCCAGCCATTTGGCCACGTCGGGATGCAGGTGATCGTCGCTCTGCGTCCACTCGGTGAGAAACGGCCGCAACTGCTCGGTATTGATGAACAAATGATCGGCCGAGCGCAACTCGGGCGTGGCGCCAGAGAGCGTGCTCACGGGGTTGATCAATTCGGTCGGCGAATACGTCGAACCACATTTGTCGCAGCTATCACCGTACTGGTCGGGCGACTTGCACTTCGGGCAGGTTCCTTTCACGAACCGGTCGGCCAGGAACGTACCCGCCTTCGGATCGAACAGTTGCGACACGGGTCGTTCGCTGACCAGGCCCGCCCCGCGCAGCGATTTCCAGAACGTGGCGCAAAGTTCACGGTTCGCCGGGCTGTTCGTGCTACCGTAATGGTCGAAGACGACGTCGAAGCCGGCGAAGTCGCGCGTGTGCGCTGCTTGCATGTCGGCGATCACGGCCTCTTCGCTGCGTCCCTCTTGCCGGGCGCGGATCATGATCGCCGTGCCGTGCGTGTCGTCGGCACAGATATAGACGACTTGCGCCCCGCGCAGCCGCTGAAAACGGACCCAGATATCGGTCTGGATGTACTCGACCAGATGGCCCAAATGAATGTGGCCATTGGCATAAGGCAAAGCACTGGTAACGAGGATGCGGCGCATGGGCAGTAGTTAGTAGTCAGTAATCGGTAACCAGTTAGGCGGTTGCCGGAAGTCGGTGGTTGAGAAGGCGCGGTCTAAATATCGGCGCATGCCCGTATGCTAGCGTCCACGCCCTCGCGTGAGTGGGGGAATTGTATACCACGTCGTACCCCCTCGGGAGAGCGATCATCGGACGGATCACGGGCACAACATCGAACTCTCGTACAACGCGGCAATGCCACTCGTCTGACCATGCTGCGTTCTGCCGGCTACCGGCTGCCAACAACCGACTACCGGTTACTGCCTACCAACAACTGCCGTCCGGCATGGAACCTGCACAACGGCTCGGCGAGTTCGTTACAGGCGTGAGTCATTTTCGAACAGGGAGAGCTGTGCGTGCCGTTTCTGCCGTGCAATGCGAGGATTTGCCTCGCCGAGCTAGCGGAACTGAAGGCGCGGTTGGCCTTGTAAGAATTGCCTAACAAAGGCAAGATGTCGCCGCTTTGTCACGGACTCGAGTGGTCGCCGGAAGCGTTTACCCGACGTCGCAGCAGGCACACTAACCACGTGCTTGTCGCCAGTAAGGACACTGGTCTGCAACGAAACGTTCACCGACGGCTTGTGACGGCGACAAGGAGGTTGCCCTCGCTGGTGTGTTGCGATCCATCGCACGATTGCCACACCTGATGACCCATATCTCCCGGTTGCTCCCGCAGTTGGCTCGCCTTGCGCCGCCGACCCCGCATGTCGACGGACCAATGCGCGCTGCTTATCGCACGATCCAAGGAGGGATCCATGCATTTGCTGCATTCCGTCGTGGCGTGTCTCGCAATGACGGGGGCTGGGCAGACAGAGTTGCTCGATTTCACGGCCACCTGGTGTGGACCGTGTCAACAAATGGCGCCGCTGGTCGACTCCTTGGCCGCTCAGGGGCAGCCAGTACGAAAAGTTGATTTCGATCGCGAGCGCGATCTGGTCGCGCGCTATCACGTGACCGCGATTCCCTGTTTCGTCATGCTCGTCAACGGGCAGGAAGTCGACCGCGCCGTCGGTGCGGTCAGCCAGGCTCGCTTGCAACAAATGCTCACTCAAGCGCAGCGCGCCGGCTCGATGGCCGGACCCGCGGGCGCACCAATGCCATCACAAATGGCCGCCGCACGCCCGGGCCGCGAGCGTACCTTCGCTGACGAACCACCGACGCCGATGCCTGGCCCACCTGCCGCTGGTGGACAATCGCCCGAAGGCGGTCAACCAGGCGCGTTCGCTCCGCCGGCTGCCATGCCGCCCAGCATGCCATTGCCCGGCGAGCGCAGCCCGTACCCCTTGATCACGGCGCAACCGAGCGTACCGCAGGGGCCGCATCGCGATGCCTTGTCGGCTGCCGGTTCGGCGTTGGAGAAGAATACTGCGGCGGCCGAACGCTGCCTGGCATCGAGCGTGCGGATCAGGATCGCCGATGCTGACGGAAACTCAGTCGGTTCGGGAACCATTATCGACGCCCGCGCGGGCGAAGCCTTGGTACTGACCTGCGGTCACGTTTTTCGCGACTCGCAGGGGCAAGGCAAGATTACGGTCGATCTCTTCGGCCCTGGCGCGCCGAAGCACGTTCCCGGCCAGGTCATCGGCTATGACCTGAAACGAGACGTGGGCCTGATCAGCTTTCGCCCCGGCGTGCCAGTCACGGTCGCGCGACTGGCGCCGACCGGCTACGCCATCAAGTCAGGCGACGCGGTGCTGAGCATCGGTTGCGACAATGGCCGCGAGCCGAGCGTTCGCAATAGCCATGTGACGACCACCGACAAATACCTGCCGCCGCCGAATATTCAGGTCGCGGGTCAACCGGTCGAAGGGCGCAGCGGCGGTGGACTGTTCACGGCCGATGGCCTGTTGATCGGCGTCTGCAACGCGGCTGATCCGGCGGACAACGAAGGCTTGTACGCCGCCATCGGCTCGATTCATGGTGAACTCGCTCGCAAGGGGCTCACCCAAATGATTGCGGGCCCTGCGACCGTTGCACCTACTGGTGCTGAGCCGACATCGATGGCTCGCAATATGCCAGCCATGAATATGAATAGTGCGGCGCCGCGCGTTGTGCCTACGAGTGCCGAGGAGTCGCGTGGTCCCATCGGCGGAGCAATGGCGAATCCTCCGCTGACCGTTGCCGAGCGATCGGTCTTGGAAAAGATTCGTTCCGCATCCGGTGACGCCGAGGTGATCTGCATCGTGCGGCCGCTGAAGGATCCGCATTCGATGAGCGAGATCGTGGTCGTCGATCGTGCTTCGCAAGATCTGCTCCGCCAGCTATCGGCCGAGCGGCGCGGTCAGACCACGAAGCGTCTCACTTCGCTCGAAACACCGCCGGCGAGTCAGCCCGTCAGGGCGCCGGTCCCAGACGCTGCGCGGAACTGGCAGCCGACGACGCAACTACGCTGAAAGAGACAATGTCTGGTGTTCGAATGCCGCAGGAAATTCGAATGACGAAGGGTTGAACTCGATCATTCGTCATTACGTCCTTCGGCATTCGTCATTCTGATGGCGGTTTGCATTCCCTTCGCACGTTCCGTTGCAGGCGGGCGGGACGCACGCCCCCTAGGAAAAGAAGCAGGCCGTCCTCCACCGCCCGCAGGCGATGGAGTCCGGCCCTTCTATATTTCGATTCGCCCCGCTTGGGCGGAATGACTTGCGGCGTTTAGTCGGCGTAGATTCGCGTGGCTTCTTCTTCCAGCACCGGATCGGGGGCATCCTCGCTGCGGAAGTAGGCCTTGAATCGCACCTGGCCCGCCTTCTTGCACTTCACATGCACCTCGTAGGCCGTGGTCTGACCCGGTTCGAGCACGTCGATCGGCGGGAAGACCAGTTGCTGTCCCTTGATCATGCCGGCGGCCGGACCATTGGCTTCGAGAATTTGCATCTCACGCGGCACCTCGGCGGCGAACTGCACGCGTCGGGCTGGCGTCGAGCCCATGTTCGATAGCCGAATGCGGTACATCGTCTCGCCGTCGATCTCGACCGGATCATCATCTTCGGTGACGTCGATCGTGACATGCGGCGCACCTTTTACGCGGGTCGTGGTCTCGGCTTCGCCGACGACACCACAGTCCGCCTTGGCTGCGGCGTTCAGGCGATGATCGCCCGCTTCGACCGCCATGAGTTGCACGCCCACGGTCGCGGTTTCGTTTGCTTCCAGGCGGCCGACGAACCAGGCAACCTGCCGCACGTTGCGATCGTAGTTGCCACCCGAGCTGGCCTCGACGAAGCGGAAACCTTCGGGCACCTGTTCGAGCAATTGCACATTGTCGATCGGCGCGGGGCCAGGGTTCTGTACCGTGATCGTGTATGCAGCGCGACGATCGACGAACCGCAGCTTCGGTCCGTCCATCGCCACAGAGAGCGCCGGTTGGACAATGCGGATCGAACAAGAAGACTTATCCATCGGACGCTGATCGATGAACGCCCGCCCGTGCAGGCTGCAGTCGCCAGGTTGCGAACCGGACATCATCACTTGAACGTGCCGGGACTCGCCCGGCGAGAGCGTGCCGATTGTGTATCGCGATTGCGAGCCGTTGGCCGCTTCGAGTCCGTCACTGGGCGCCACCTCGACGCTGACGCCCATGGCCGGACCGGTTCCCTTGTTCGTCACGCGAAATTGATACGGAGTCGGCTGACCGACGATCGACTCGCGCGGTCCTTCGACGACCAGGGCCAATCGCGGTTCGACGATCTGTATCGTGGCCGCTACGTGCCGGGTGAACGTCACGGCCGCTCGCGGGGTCACATCCCCTTGTTGCCGCGGCGTGAAGGTGACTTGCGCGGTCTGCGACGAGCCAGGCGCCATGTCCCCGAGTTCCCAGGTAAGACGCTGCCCTTCGGTTTGGGCTTTCGGCTCGGCCGAGCCAAACTCGACGCCGGCCGGCAGTTGCACGTCGACCGCGACGAAGCGTGCCGTCGCATCACTGACGTTGCGAACCAGCAACTGGCAGGTCGCTTCCTGATCGACCGAGACAGAGCTGGGCGTGATCCATTGCAGCGTTACGCCGCCACGCTGGTCGCCAATATCCGAGACCGGCAACTCTTCGGGGAGGGACAGCGGTCGCGGCTCGGCCACCACGTCATTCGGTTCGGGCGTATCGGTGCTTTCGACCGTGGTCGGTGCCTCGGGCGGAGCGGCCAGTGTCGGCTCGGGCGAATCGATCGCAGGTTCGGACATTTCGCGTTCCGGCGCCAGTTGCGGCTGCGGCGCGACCTCAGGCAAAGGATCGTTGTGCGAGACCGTCATGATCTCGCCGGACGACACAGCGGGTTTCTCAGCGGCAAGCTGCTCCGGCACCAGTTCGGTGACCGGTTCCGTCGGCGCCGCGAGCTCGTTCACCGTCTTTACGGTTTGGTAGCGCGCTGGCTGCGTTAGGGTCGTGTCCGCATAGCGGTTCGCCTTCGGCTTTGCTGGCACGGCCTGTTGGACAAGCGGCGTCTTTACGGTGGGTTGAGCCGGCGGCATTTCGGCGTCGCTGCCATGGTCGGTATCGGCCGTTAGTTGCGGATTCATCCGTCGCGGGCGAATCGGCTCGAGCGATGGGTTGTCGCGATAACGATCGCGCGGCCGTGACTCGGTCTGTGGGGCGGTCGTGGCAGTTGCGTAACGATTGGCCGTTGGCTTGGCCGGACTCGCGTCGCCATCGACGAACGGATTGTGAATCGTGGGAGGGGGACCGGGGGGCACCGTTGCTGCCGAGCTGTCGGCCGCATGTGCCGAGCGCGGAGCCATGAGCGACTGCCAAATTCCTTCGAACTTCTGCCCGCGCATTCCCAGCCCGTGACCGATCAGCACCGTCAGGCCTGCGGCGGCAACGAAGCCGGAAATCACCGGAATAAGGGGTCGCTGACTCACGTTATCCTCCCACATGCTGGCATCGGGGCGTTGCCGCTAGCGAAACAAATTCGACGGACCGTGGCCGCCGGTGGCTGCAAATCGAACGCTTGCGGTACCGGCGCGCGAGTATGTGTCTCGCGAGTCGGTCGGACCGCGGCGCGTTAGATCGAGCCGCGGGAGATATCGGCGTGGCGCCGGTCGGGGATTGAGCGAATTTGGCAAACTTTGCCGATCGCGACGAGTTTGTCGTGACATCAGTGCGCTGCTGGCACGAGTAGCTAGCGCATCATCCGCGCGTGTGAGAACGTGCGATTCGTCCTCCTGTTTCTTGCGGTGCGAGTAAATGTCCTGCTCCTGTGGAATCCGCGCCAATAACCGACGTTGATCCAAATTGCCAATCGGTGGTAGTCTACCGCCGCAAATTTCTAAAGGGCTGCCCGGCGAAAGGGATTTCATCGCCACGGCAGAAGGAAAGGAATCGTTGATCTAAAGAGCGCGCTGCTTCGTTAACAACGCAAGTGTGCCGCGCAATGTAGATCGACGCAGTTAAAGCGGCGCGGTTCATCGTGCGATTCGTCACCTGCTGATGGCAGGAGCGCTTCGCACGGATTTTTTCCCCTGTCATGGATGACTAGCCATGCACTCGCCTGCCTCGACCGTCGCGAAATTCGCGATCATTCTTCTCGCCTGCGGCGCGCAGTGCGCCGATTCGGCCCGCGCGCAAAACACTTTGAAAATCAAAGTCGACGCCGGTGAGACGCAGTGGATCTGGTCCGCGAAAAGCCCCAAGGACCAGGTGCCCACCGAAAGTTGCTTCTTCCGCAAGTCGTTCGACATGGGAGATGTCGAACAAGGCAAAGTGCAAATCACTTGCGACGATCGTTATGACCTGTACGTGAACGGTCGCCTGGTCGGCTCGGGCAAAGAATGGCAAAAGCTGAAGAGCTACGACATTCAACGCTTCTTGCAAGCCGGGCCCAATACGATCGCGGTCCGTGCCGAAAACACGACCGCCGGAAGCGCCGGCCTGGTGGCGCGTGTCACGGTGCGCCAAAAGGGGAGCACCGACGTCTCGCATTCGACCGATGCCACTTGGCGCACGAGCGATCATGAAACGGTCGGTTGGGAGAAGCCCGGTTTCGACGATGCCGCCTGGCCCATGGCGCAAGTCCTGGGTGAGTTCGGCGAGGCCGCTCCGTGGGGCAAGCAAGTCACGGCTGCCGATGGTGCGCAAGTCGCACGCTTTACGATCGCGCCGGAATTTCGCGTCGAGCGCGTCTTGAAGGCGGAGGATACCGGCTCGCTGATCGCGATGACGTTTAATGAATTCGGCGAGATCCTTGCCTCGCGCGAGGGAGGCCCACTGCTGATCATCACGGACAACGATCAGGACGGCGTTCCGGATACAACCGCCACCTACTGCGACAAGCTAAAGAGTTGCCAAGGCATTCTGCCGCTCAATGGCAACGTCTTCGCCATCGGCGACGGTCCTGAAGGGATCGGCATGTATCGGTTGACCGACGAGAATCAGGATCGTCAGGCCGATACGGTCAAGCTGCTGTTGAAGTTCAAAGGCGAGATGCACGAGCACGGGCCGCACGGCATGGTGCTTGGGCCCGATGGTCTGATCTATGTCATGATCGGCAACCACACCAGTTGCATTTCACCGGTCGAAGGCGCAGGCCCCCATCATCACTGGTACGAAGGGGACCTGGTACAGCCGCGGTATGAAGACGCAGGCGGTCATGCGGTGGGCATCAAGGCGCCGGGCGGCGTCGTATTGCGGACCGACACCGAAGGTAGCTTCGTGCAAACCGTGGCCGGCGGTTTCCGCAATGCCTACGACCTGGCTTTCAACCGCCAGGGTGATTTGTTTACTTTCGATTCGGACATGGAGTGGGACGAAGGACTGCCCTGGTATCGCCCCACGCGTATCAATCACATCACGGCCGGCGGCGAATTCGGCTGGCGCAGTGGTTGGGCCAACTGGCCCGAGTATTTCTATGACGCTCTGCCCCCCACATTGAATGTCGGGCGCGGCTCGCCCACCGGCATGGTGGTCTACAACCACTACTCGATGCCGTTGCGTTATCACAACGCGCTGTTTGCCTGCGATTGGTCGCAGGGAAAAATCTTGGCGATCAAGATGACCCCCTCGCGCGGCACCTATGAAGCCAAGAGCGAAGTGTTCCTCGAAGGTCGCCCGCTGAATGTCACCGACATCGAAGTAGGTCCCGACGGCTGGCTCTATTTCTGCACTGGGGGACGCGGCACCGACGGCGGCATCTATCGCGTCGTCTGGACGGGCAAAGCTCCGCCGCGCCCGGCGACCCCCGGCGCCGTCGAGGCCATTTATCAGCCACAGCTCGATAGTGCCTGGGGCCGGCAAAAGGTCGCCACAATTCAGCAAAAGCTCGGTCCCAAATGGGATAAGGAGTTGATCGGCATTGCCAGCAATCCGAAGAATAAGCCGGCCGACCGTACCCGTGCCTTGGACTTGATGCAATTGCTCGGGCCGTTCCCCACGGGCGACTTGCTGGTCAAACTTTCGACCGACCAGTTTCCCGAGGTGCGCACCAAGGTTGCCGTGTTGATGGGCCTGCATCCGGATGAAAAGACGGCTCGGGCGCTGATCTCGATGCTCAGCGATCCCGATCCCGGTGTAGCCCGCAACGCTTGCGACGCAGTTGTGCGCAGTGGCGGCAGCGCTCCGGTAGATAAGCTGCTGGACCTGGCCGTTAGCCCGAATCGTTATGTCGCCACCGCCGCCAGTCGGGCGCTGCAACAATCGCCGCGTGACGAATGGCAAGACGTAGTGCTGAATTCGCGCAAGCTGCGCGAATTTCTGATCGGTGCCGCGGCGCTCGAGGCGGTGGACGCGGATCCCGATCTAGCCCGGGTCGTGGTAGCTCGCTGCGGCGAATTCATGAAAGGTTACGTCAGCGACCCCGACTTCGTCGACCTGTTGCGTTTGATGCAGATCGCGATGCATCGCGGCGGTCTGACCGTGAAGGACGTGCCCGAGGTCGCTAAGCAACTGGAACGCGAGTATCCCTCGCGCGATTTAACGATCAATCGCGAGCTGGTGCGGCTGCTGGTGCATTTGCAACAATCCGACATTATTCCCCGGATGCTGGAAGAATTGGAATCCAAGGATCCCATGCCGGACAAGATCCACACCGCGACGCACGCACGGTTCCTGGAATCAGGCTGGAGCACGGATCAGAAGATCGCGCTCTTGGAATTCTATGAGCACAGTCGCGACCTGAACGGCGGGCACAGCTACGGGCTGTACTTGGATAACTTCGGGCGCGATTTCTTCGCCAAGTTCAGCGAAGAGGAAAAGATGCAAGTACTGGCTCACGGCGAGCTGGCCCCGACGGCGGCACTCACCGCGCTTGCCAATCTGCCGGAAAATATCGGCAGCGACAAGCTGGAGCAATTGATCGTATTGGACGGCCGTTTGCAAACGCTCGAGCAGCCGTCCGCGCAGAGACTGCGCATCGGCATCGTGGCAGTGCTCGCGCGCAGCGGTACGCCCCGTGCGATGAGCTATCTACGCGAACGCTTCGACGCCGAGCCGAATCGTCGGCAGGACCTGGCGATCGGGCTGGCCCAACAGCCGGGGGGCGAGAACTGGGAGTTCCTGGTTCGCGCTCTGCCGATCGTCGAAGGAGGCATCGGCCGAGAAGTGATCGCGCAATTGACGACCGTCGATCGCAAGCCCGATCAGCCCGAACAGATTCGCCAGGCGATCTTGTGCGGCCTGCGGTTGGGTGAGAGCGGAGCCAAAGATGCCGCTGTGCTGCTCACCAAATGGACGGGTGAGCAACTGACCAGCGACAGTTCATGGGAAGCGACGATGGCCGCCTGGCAGAATTGGTTCCAGGAAAAACATCCCGACCTGCCCGCCCCCACGTTGCCCAAGGAAACTGCCGGTAACAAGTGGACCGTCGACGAAATCGTTGTCTTCCTCGCCAGTGGTGAAGGCATGCACGGCAACCGCGAGCGCGGACAGGAAGTGTTCGACCGGGCGCAGTGCGTGAAATGCCACCGCTTTGGCTCGCGCGGTGAAGGCATCGGTCCGGACCTCTCGACCGTCAGTCAGCGTTTTCAACGCAAGGAAATCGTCGAGTCCGTGATTCATCCCTCGCATGTCATCTCGGATCAGTACGCCTCGAAGACGGTACAGACCGAACGCGGCATGCAGTTCACAGGTATCGTCGGCGAAGCCGGCGTCGGCGCCGTGATCGTGCTGCAAGCCAACGGTGAAAAGATCACGATCCCGCGCAACGAGATCGACGAGATCGTTCCGAGCCAGAAGTCGGCCATGCCCGAGGGGCTGTTCAACACGCTGACGCTGGAAGAGATCGCCGACCTGTTCGCCTATATCGCGGCCCCGTCGGGCAAGCCGAGCACGGTAGCCGAAGGCGTCGACAATCAACGCGTGCGGGTCAAGCAGCGATAGTCGTCGGTTGATGCATCGAGCCCAGTAACCCCTGTCCCTCCGGGAGAGGGCAGAGTGAGGGAACGTAACGCTATCCCGCCACGCGCCGGCGTGTTTAATTACCGCTAAGACCGACGCCGCTGATAGCGCCGGCTGGCGTCTTCGAGCATTTTTCGCTCGCTGTCTGACAGGCTGTCGATTCCCTGTCGCGAGACCTTGTCCAGCAGCGCATCGACGCGCGCCTCGAGTGACTCGCCCCCATCCAGACGCGGATCATGCACGCGTAGTTGCGGCTTTGGTCGCCAACCACGCAGTCCGCCGGGGAGCAACCGCCCCAGATTAATGTGCGAGTAGAAGTACACTGCCGCCAGTGCGGCGCCGGCCAGGTGCGTTTCATACGCCACGCGTGGGCCACCACGCTGCGGGGGGCCGATGAAGCCCAGGAAATCCGAACCGACGTAGAGAATCGCCAGCGCCCAGGCCGGTACGGGCAAAACACCCCAGATGTAAATCATCCGCTTGGGGAAGTGCAGCACGTACAGCACCAGGATTCCCATCACGGCGCCCGATGCGCCGACCATAGTCTCGAACTCTTCCCCTTCGACGAAATGCACGAGGACCCACGCCAGCGAGGAGAGCACGATCAGGCCCAAATAGATGCGCAGGAATTCCATCCGCCCGTAGATCCCTTCGACCTCGCGGCCGAAGAAATAGAGCACGAGCATATTAACTAAGATATGCGCCAAGTTGTGCGAGTGGACAAACCCGGCCGTGAGCAATTGCCAACAATCCCACGGGTGCTGGAACAGATCGGCTTTCAGCGAGAGTTTGTCTTCGAGCGCGCCGCCGCTCATCCAATCCAACAGGTAGACCGCCACGTTCACCAGGATCAGGTTCGTGACCATCGAGCGATCGCCGCTCAGCGAGAAGCCGGGACGGTCGTCGCGGATATACTCTCGGTCGTATAGACCCATGGTGTTCTCGAAGTCCTGGCGGGCGGCAATCCGCGGCGCTGTCTGGCCGCAGAGGAAATCGCGCGAGCGCTGAGGGCCGCCGCGCGTCAGTGAAATTCTAGCCTACGGCTGGCCGACTGGGCATGGCCCTCAGTCGGACGGTGCGGTCTTGCACGGCGATCGTACGTGTTTTCAGGCCGGCCCCGCTGCTTGTGAGGCGCTGGTCGCGGTGAGATAATTCGACCGCTGTGGCAGTTACCCAGACTTTTGCTGCCGCAGAATTCGCACGCGATCATGCCCCAAGTGAGGAACGATTCATGCCCCTGAGAGTTCTCGCCCAGACGTTCGCTTTCACCGTCGTGACCTTGATAGCATTCACGGCCCGCGCGGCCGAATCGGATTGGAAGCCACTGGTTCACGACAGCACCCTCGACGGCTGGATTCAACGCGGCGGCAAGGCGCTGTATCGCGCCGAAAACGGCGAGATCATCGGCACCAGCGTCCCGAAGACCAGCAATTCGTTCCTCTGCACGGACCGTGATTACGGCGACTTCGAACTGGAGCTCGAATACAAGGTCGACCCGACGCTGAACTCGGGCATCCAGATCCGCAGCCAATGTTTCGACCAACCGACGGAGTTGAAGACCGCGGATAAGACGATTCGCATTCCCGCCGGCCGCGTGCATGGCTACCAGGTCGAAATCGATCCCTCGGACCGGGCCTGGAGTTGCGGCATCTACGACGAAGGTCGGCGCGGCTGGTTGAACGACTTGAAGAAAAACGAGCCCGCCCAAAAGGCGTTCCGGCAAAACGAGTGGAACAAGGTGCGCGTGGTCTGCCAGGGAGATTCGCTCCGCACTTGGCTGAACGACGTTCCGGCCGCGGATTTGAAAGACGACATGACCAAGAGTGGCTTTATCGCCCTGCAGGTTCACGGCGTCGGCGATCGCAGCGAGCCGCTCGAGGTGCGGTGGCGCAATATTCGAATTCGCGAGTTGTAGGCTCTATCGCAGGGATTGCCCGAGGTCACGATGACCGACGCCTTTGGACTACTCCTCTTCGCCGTCGCGGGGCTGACGAGCTTTGCGGCGCTTGCCAATGAAGCACCGGCGAGTTCACCCTCGGTCGACGAAATTGTCCGGCGCCTCGCATCGAATGAGAAGGCACTGGAAAGCCTGCAGGCCACGTATCTGTGCATCGATGCATTTAACTACGTGAAGCCGGGCACAGAGCTTCCACGGGGGAATATGATCGAGGATGACGCTGTCTCGATGACCCGACGAGGCGAAGTCACATGGGAGATGACAAGCAGCGGGCAGGGGAGAACGGAAGCCCACTTTCAGATAACGAACGTGCGCGTCGACGGGGAAAGGATTGTCCGCGAATGGATATACAATTCTGTATTCGACGGAACGAGTGGCCGATATCGAATCACCAGTTCGCGCTCTGACGATAGTCCGCCGAGTGTTCAGCGAGGTGTTACGGAGACGCTACGAGGCGCGACTTCATCCCCTTTCGACATCACCACCCAACATCTCGGCACGCCGATCAGCAAGCTGCTCGTGGACGGTAAGGCGAACGTTGTTAGTAGCGATGTGTGGGAGGATCGCCCGGTTGCCGTCTTGGAAGTGCAACCAATTGTTAAGCCAAAATACGCTTCACAGCTTCGGTTCTGGATCGATCACGAACGAGGCACGGTGGTGCGCCGGCAAACGTTTATGCGGTACGGCGAAGACGGTCCGTGGGCTTTGCACTACCAGGCCGACGCCCGGCAATTTTCCGAGCATTTTCCCGGCGTCTGGCTGCCCGAGATGGTCGACATATCGAACTATGTCGTGACCCGGGCGGGACAGGAATTCCTCTCCGTCAAGGAGCATTACAAAGTCAGCAACTGGATCGTGAATGCGAAGATCGATCCAGCGCGGTTTGAATGAATCGCGAACTGCGGGCGGTAACTTTCTTTCCCGTCATCTACGCGCCAGAAGCTCACGCAGATTCCTCTCCCCCCAAAGTAAGTCGTCGGACTTGCGCTTTGTGGACCGGCTGGCTACGAGCAGCTACATTCACCGACTGCGGCTGACCGAGAGTCGAGCCGCCATGTTCTGCTTTCCCGCATCTCGATACTTACGAGAGCGTCTTTGTTCGGGAACGCTCGCCACCCAACGAGGAGCATCGCCATGTCGACGCGATTTCATTTGCTGATTGCCGGATTGCTGGCCACGGTGCTATGCGCTCCGGCGGCGGCCGCCAGCCTGACCTCGGGCATGAAAAAAGGAACGCCCGATTTGAAATCGGCTGGGCCCGCCACCTTCGCTCCCGAGGGGGTTCTGCTGGTCGGTGACACGCTGGGGGCGATGATCTATGCCATCGCCACCGGTGATACTTCGAGCGGAACGGCCGGCCAGCCGGTCATCGTCGATAAGGTCGATGAAAAGATCGCGGCCCTGTTGGGCATCGCGACGGCCGAAATCTTGATCAACGATTTGGCCGTGAATCCCGAAACCGGCAGCAGCTTTCTCACCGTCTCGCGCGGGCGTGGGCCCGATGCCAAGCCGGCGATCATTCGCATCGACTCGGCGGGCAAGATCACCGAGTTCCCGCTGACCGACGTTACGTATTCGTCCGCCGCGATTCCCAATGCTCCGCAAGACAAGGGACGTCAGGACGTGACGACCGATCTACAGTTCACCGGCGGGCAGGTGCTCGTGGCTGGTCTGTCGAACGAGGAATTCGCCTCGCAGTTGCGAATGATTCCGTTCCCGTTCGGCACAGTCGATAAGGGAGCGAGCGTAGAAATCTATCACGGCTCGCACGGCCGTTTCGAAACCAAGGCCCCCGTTCGCACGTTTGCCGTGTTCGACGTTGCTGGGCAGCCGAACGTGCTGGCTGCTTACACCTGCACGCCGCTCGTGAAATTTCCGGTCGCCGAACTGAAGCCCGGCTCGAAGGTCAAAGGAACCACGGTCGCCGAGTTAGGGAATCACAACCGGCCGCTCGACATGGTCGTCTACAACAAGGATGGCCGGGACTGGATTCTGATGTCCAATAGTGCCCGTGGCCTGATTAAGGTCGACCTGGCGAACATCGACAAGTCCGAAGGCATTACCGAGCGCATTCCCGATGTGGCCGGTCTGCCGTATTCGACGATCGAAGAGTTCAAGAAAGTCGATCAACTCGATCGCCTCGACAAAGGGCACGCCGTGCTGCTGGTGCGCAACGACGGCGGATCGCTCGCCCTGCGAGCCATCGAGCTTCCGTAAACGTGCCATAACGATTTCGGCTCCTGCGCTCGCCGCGATGTTCGGCGAGCGCAGGAGATTTTTACCACGTAGCAGACGATTCCCTGCGGCACGTGCTATGAGCGTGCGAAACACGGGGGCGCTCCGACTTGCTCGGCATTCGATCGCAAATGTTGACGGTTCTTTTTTCTGCCTGGCGCGATCACTATCACCCGGCGTCGCTAGTGATCGGCGCTGTTGCAATGCTGTGTTGCCTGGGCGGGTGCGATTCGCCGGGCACCAAAACGTCGGCCGGTGCGGCGTCAAGCGATGCACCCGCCGACTTGCGGCTAACGCTCAATCAAATAGGGAGTGACCCCGCCACCAGCGTTGATCTGGTCGGCCTTGCGGCGAACGAGCTGCAGGCGTTCGCCGCACTCGACGAAGCGCAGCGTGCCACGGTCTTGCAAGTCTTCGTCGGTGCGCAGGCAAACGACGATCTGCCGCCGATCACCGGCGCAACCACGGTTGTCGACCAGGCGTTGCGCTTCACGCCGCGTTATCCGTTCGGCGCCGGGCTCGATTATCGTGTGCTACTCAATCGCCCGCAATTGAGTAGCACACGCAATTTTGCAGAACCCGTCACGTTGCAGTTTTCAACCGCGCCGGTCATCGCGCCCACTGCCGAGATCGCGCATATCTATCCGACCGCGGATCAACTCCCTGAAAATCAATTGAAGTTCTACCTGCACTTCTCGGCGCCGATGAGCCGTGGCGAAGCGTACCGACACATTCATCTGGTTGATGCCGAGGGACGCGATATGCCGGCTGTGTTTCTGGAACTCGGCGAAGAGCTGTGGGACCGGGACATGCAACGTTTTACGCTCTTGTTGGACCCGGGGCGCGTGAAGCGGGGCCTGGTGCCGCGCGAGGAATTGGGGCCCGTGCTCGAAGCAGGGCACGATTACACGCTGGTCATTGATGCGGACTGGCCTGATGCGCATGGCCGTCCGCTGCGCTCGGGATTGCGTAAATCATTTCACGCCGGCGCCGCCGACGAAACGCCAATCGATATCACGGCGTGGCAGATTGCCTCGCCCGCGGCCGGCACACGCGATCCGCTGCGCGTCGAATTTCCCGAACCGCTCGACCACGCGTTGCTGCTACGCGTCTTGCACGTGACCAGCGCGACGGACGAACCGATCGCGGGCCAGATCGACGTCCCGGACGGCGAAACGCACTGGCGGTTCACGCCGGACGTGCCCTGGCCGGCGGGTGAATACCGGCTGGTCATTGAGACGACGCTCGAGGATCTGGCCGGCAACGCCGTGGGCCGTGCCTTCGACGTCGACACTTTCGGCCCGATCCGCGAACGGATCGAGACCGAGACTGTCGCCCGTCCGTTCGTGGTCTCGGCGTCCGAATAGCAGTTCCGGCCACAGCGCCACCCCTCTCGGCGGACGGGAAATTGGCAGACTTCCAGCTCCCGGCGGTTTCAGCAGGCGGCATTTCCCGTGAAAATCGAAAAAATTGGGCCAAATGCCGTATTGCGCCCAGGTTATTGCTTACGCTAACTGGTTGTGATTACTCTTATTTATGGGGATTTCGCGGCCTCTCCTGGTCGCTGACAGTGCGAATGCGATATGGCCGGTTGCCGCGGCCACAGTAGCGCGGCGCTTGGGGTCGGCGCATAAATTTGGAAACGGGGAACAGGTGTGATGAGAAGAGCCATGTGCAAGCGGATTGCGGTCGCCCTTGGACGTTCCGCAGCGCTGTTCGCGACCATTCTCGCGCTCGACTGCGCGTTGTGGTCCAGTGCGAGCTTCGCTCAACAGGGGCTCACCAGCACCGGGTTCTTTGCCGGGGCGGTGGGTGGTATTTCGATCAATGCTGATGGCGTATTGGCCAATGCGCAGCAAGACAATCTTCACAAGCTGCGCGACGTGCGCGTCAAAGCGTTGGCTGCGGTGCCGGGCGATCTGGCGCAGCCGACCGAGCTGCGGAAGATCTCTTTGCGTGGGCTGATGGCCACGATCGACGATTACCGGCTCAAGAATCGCGACTTGCCGGATGATGTGAAATACCTGGCCGGCTTGCAGCGGCTGCGTTACGTCTTCGTCTATCCCGAGCAGAACGACATCGTGCTGGCCGGCTTTGGCGAAGGGTGGAAGGTTGGCGAGTCGGGCGAGATCGTCGGCGCCAACACAGGCCGTGCCGTGCTGTTGCTCGATGATCTCTTGGTCGCGCTCCGTTCGGCCATGCAGGCCGCGCAGGGAGGCATTTCGTGCTCGATCGATCCCACGGCCGAAGGTTTGCGCCGCTATCAAGAGGCGATGAAGTATCAGCAAACGATCGGCGCCGATCCGCAAGCTACGCTGCGTGGCATCGAACAAGAGCTCGGCCCACAAACGATCACGCTCACCGGCGTGCCGGCGACGAGCCATTTCGCCCGCGTGCTGGTAGCCGCCGATTATCGCATGAAGCGGCTGGCGATGAACTTCGATCCGCCGCCGATCAACGGCCTGCCCAGCTATTTGCACATGGTGAAGCCGGGCTTGAAGGGCTCGGCCATGCCGCGTTGGTGGCTGGCCACGAACTACGAGCCGCTGCTGACCGACGCTGACGGTCTGGCCTGGGAACTGCGTGGGCCTGGTGTAAAGGCCATGACCGAGGAAGATTTCCTGCTCGAAAAC
>DASYDW010000046.1 GCA_036499395.1 Pirellulales bacterium | reverse complement strand
CGCACGCACTCCTGGCTCAACCGCGCACGGCGCTTGTTGATCCGCTGGGAAAAGAAAGCCGCGAATTATCTGGGCCTGCTCCATTTTCAATTCGCTATCGTCGCCTTGAGAGCCGCCAAGGTTCTCGGATAGGCTTTAAGTAAACATGGTCCATCAGGCCTGGTTTTTAAAAGAATCCGCCGCCAAAGAAGCCGATCGAGGTTCCCGGGCCGAACGGTCCGTCGTTGCCGGCATTGGGGAAGTAATCGCGGGCTTTGGAGAAGTCATTCCCCTTAACCGCGGACTTGACCGCCGCCGACTCTCGATCCAGGTCCTGATTGAGCACCTGTTGGCGTGATGCCGCTTGGGCCTGGTTGGCGGCGATGTTAGCTTGCCGCGCGTCGGCAAAGGCCTGCTGAATTTGCACGGTCGAATCCTGCTTGGCCGAGAAGGCCGACAGTTGATGACTGATTTGCGCGGCCGTGGCTGTGAGCACATCCGGCAGCTTCTGACGGAGCTTGCGCGCGTAAGTCGGCGATGCCACGGCCAGTGTTTGCGCCAGATAGGCTTCGGCCCCCTTGGCTTGATCGCTGGTCAAGACGCGCAGCTTCGCCTCCATGTCGTTCTCGAACCATTGCAATTGTGACGGATTCATACGACTGATGCCGACATGCAGCCGAGCTTGAATCTGCTTCACCTCGGCCGCGTCATACAGAGTTTGCGAAGCCAGCCAGGTTTCAACATCCTGCAGCATTTGTTGCCACTGCGGACTGTGCAAAATCTGATCGCGGGCCGCTGAATCCTCGGCCGAGGGATGCGCGGCGCTTTTCGCGTCGGCATTCGGGCGAGCCGGCGCGGCGGCCGGTGCCTTCTGCGCCGCCGGCGCCTTGGCTTTGGGGGACGCTTGCTGAGCCTGGGACGATTGCGCGATCGCACCAAGGATGCATGTTGCGCAACCGACGACAGCCAACAGGCGGCAGGATTCGAACCGTGATTTTCGCATGGGGTATACCACGTTAATAGCTTTCCTAGGCAAGCTGCTTGTGCGTCAGGCTGGTTACTTCTTGGTTGGCTTGCGTGTGATTCGCAAACGCAGATCGACGGTCGGTTCGCCGGCCACGTCATCGTCGATCGATTCCCAGATCGCGGTGTTTTCGTCGATGCGGCTGTAAATCTTGGTCGAGGTTGTGCGCTTGCCGTTGGGATGCGATGCGGCCGATTTGACGACCCAGCCATCCCCCTCGTTGGTCCATACGCCCTCGTTAAAGCCGCCGCGCGAATCGAACATAAAGGAGCGGATGCGCTGCTCCTTCGGATCCCAGCCGATCAATTGTGTTGAGGAAAACGGCTCTCCCGTTGCCGGGCGCATCTTCAGATGGGTGACGATAAAGCTCTGGTCTTGTCCCCAACTGCATGAGATTTCGGCGCTGACGTGCGGCCCCTCGGCGACCCAGTCGCCAATCAGCCAGCCAAGATCGTCCAAGGCAACCGTACTATCTTCGACCCGAACGGGCGACTCGCGCACGCCGTCGATCAACCAGCGTCCCTCGCGCTTAACCCACACGGCGGTGTAGCGCCCCTGCGGCGCCGGACCCGCCAGCGAACCGATGCGCTCGAACGAGCCATCTTCGATCGCGACGTCCGGCGTGACGAATCGCACGGTCAACGTCTCGGTCTGGGGCGCCAGGTGAGCCAGGTGAAAGGCTTCTTGCGAGAGCTTCTTCGCCAGAGCCAGACCGGCATGAATCTTATAGACGCGCCCTAACTGGTCGACGTAGTCGGCATCGGGCGTCCAATAGGCCGTGACGGCGTCGACGTCCTTCTTGTCGAGCGCCTGACGGTAGGCCGTTGCGGCGCTGCGCACGGCAGCCTCGTCGCTGCTGACACGCGCGGCGGTCGCTTGGGGTTCGGCGGCAACCGAACTGCCGGAGATAATCGCGCCGCCCAATAACAGCGCAGACAAACACAAGGCTGGACGCATCACTCCCCCCGAGTATCGCCAGTGGAAATCGAGAAATTCAGCACTTTATTGTACGACGCACGTGGCTCACGACCAGCGCCTGGAGCTCCGCCGGCGAAGCCCGTCCCCGGGATGATTCGCCCCCCGGCAACGGACGGTTAGGGATGTATCGATTAATGTGGCCTGCCTTCGACCTGGCCGACCTGCACCATACTCGCTGCATCCATATTCGTTGCCATGCCTGAGCCCGCAGGCCGGTCGGGAAGAATGCGGTTCAGTCTGCGTGTTTCAACGGAAGGCCGGAAGTTTGTGGTGGGCAAGAGCGGGGATTATGCTGCGCACGAATCGTGGGATGTTTGGCATTTAACAGAGGGCAGAACATGGGGAACAAGAATTCTCGCTTGGAACGAAACGGTGCCGCGGCGGCCGCACGCATCGCGATCGTTGCTGCGTTGACCATGACGTCATTTGCGTACACGGCTCGGGCAGCCGACGACGGCAAGTTGAACATCATCTGCTTTGGTGCGCATCCCGATGACTGCGAGCTACAGGCCAGTGGCGTCGCCGCGATGTGGGTCGCCCAGGGGCACCGTGTCAAATTCGTGTCGGTCACCAATGGCGACATTGGGCATTGGCGCGACGCGGGTGGTCCGCTCGCACGGCGTCGCAGGTCCGAGGTCGAAGCCGTGGCCAAGGCGCTCGGCACGACCAGCCAGGTCCTCGACATTCACGACGGCGAGCTGCTGCCGACCTTGGACAATCGTCGTACGCTCGCGAGGCTGATTCGCGAGTGGAACGCCGACATCGTGATGAGCCACCGGCCAAATGATTATCATCCCGACCATCGATATACCGGCACGCTCGTGCAGGATGCGGCCTTTATGGTCGCGGTGCCTTTTTTCGCCTCTGATACGCCGCCGCTGAAGAAGAACCCGGTGTTCCTGTTCTACCCGGACAATTTTCAGAAACCGAACCCGTTCCAAGCGGATATCGCGGTGGCGATCGACGGCGTCAGCGAGAAGAAACTCGATGCCTTGATGCTACTCGAATCGCAATTCTACGAAGGGGGCGCGCTAGGCTCGGCCGACAACATCCCCAGCGACCCGGCCAAAGCCACGGAACGTCGCAAGCTGGTACGTATGGCACTCGGTGGGCGGGATCGTGCGAACGCCGGGAGGTTTCGCACCGTGCTGGCGGACTGGTACGGACCGGAACGCGGTGAGAAGGTTCAATACGCTGAAGCGTTCGAGATTTGCGAGTATGGCCGCAAGCCGAGCAAGGAAGAGCTGCGGAAGCTCTTTCCGTTCTTTGGGGACTGAGCCGTACTGCGGGGCTTGCAACTCGCGGTGACTGCACCAGACGTGCAGGCGAAGGCTTGCAATTTGTCGAGCGCCGGTTGGGGTGATTGACCCGATCCATAAACCCCACGTTTATAACCACCGTAGGGGGAGGCTATGAGCCATTGAAGCGCTCTCTCATTCAGAGACGAAATCGTGAGCGGTGTTACGTACGACTGCCAAGGTGAGCGGTTTCGCGCCAATAACGTGCTGCGACAGTACATTTTGTCAGTCGCCAGCGGGAGGTTGCTATCGACTGCCAAAAACGCGTCTAAGGTTCAATGGGGCAATGGGTTGCGCGTGGCCATGTTCAACATTCATTGCATCCGGCACGCGTCTTGCTATATCGGCAGCCGACTTATCCGCAGTGGATAGGAAATCCCGCTTTGCCCAGCCGTCCATCAACGGAGGATGCCATGTTAGTTTTGAGCAGGAAGCCAGGGGAAAAAGTTCTCATCGCCGATGAAATTACCATCTCGGTTTTGAGCGTCCAAGGGAATCGCGTACGGCTGGGAATCGAAGCGCCGGGCGAATATCGCGTGCTGCGCGCCGAGTTGGCCCAGTGGGGTAAGACGCCCGCCGTGGCTCAGCTGCAGACGCCCGTCGATGGGGCCTGTGTGGGATGCGGCAGCTAGTCTGCTTGCTGTCGGAAGCTCGCTGTCAACGCACCTGCTATCACAACCGCTCAGCGAGGCCTTGAGCAACCCGGGGCTCAAGACCGGTTAAGGCGCTGGGGGACCAAGGCGCGGGTCTGGGGCAGGTCGCAGGCATGTCAGTAGAACCCGATCAGCGGACCATTGCCCCCACCGTCGAGTCACCCTGAGTTTCTACCATCACACCACCACTTGCACTTTTGCTAGTGGATGTTGGACGCCAGGAACAGCCTTCTGGTGATCAATTGTGGCTGCAGGCCACGCTCTGAGAAGCTGTTGTTCGACAGCGTATCGCCCGAGGTGATGGTGAACGTCAGTTGACTGCCGTTCACGACGTTTGCTCCGGTGCCGGCATGCGCCGAACCTCCCAGGTATCCACTCGGCGACGTCTGTGTGACGGTATAGGTTCCGGGCGGAACGGACGAGAAGCTGAACGACCCATCCGCGGCGGATGTCGTCGTCAACTGCTCGGCCTGACCCGTCGACGTGGTACCGGTCATGGTGATCGTCACCCCCGACAGAATCTGTTCGCCCGATTCCTTGATGGCGTCATTGTTCGTATCGATGAAGGTGCTACCGGAAAAAGACCCGTTGGTGTTAATCGTGCCGACGCCGACGCCTGCCGTCGGACTGACTGTCGAATTCGTGTCGCCCGCGGTTAGCGAAACCTTGAACTGGGCGCTGGGGGCCACGTTCGCATCCGGCAGGATTGGCACCGTGATGGTTGCTGTCGTCTGATTAGCCGCGAAGGTAACGGTACCGTTCGTGGGCGGCGTGTAATCGGTGTTTGCCAGTGCCGTGCCGGGCGTTATGGAATAGTTCACAGTCACCGGCACACTGCTGGGGGCCGAGAGCGTGACGGTGAACGTCATATTCTGCGTCGTGCTCGGCTCGGCGAGGGATGCCGATTGAATTGAAACCACGGGCTTGGGGATGCTGCCGAGGTTGATAGTGCCGGTCGCGCTCGATTGTGTGCCGACGAATGCGCCCGCCGAGACGTCCTGAATCGTGACGTGGAACGTCTTGGTCCCGGTGCCAGCGATCTCGGCCGCGATCGGCACCTTGATCGTGCCGTTGTTGCTGTTCTGCGGAATTACCAGCGTCTGCGTCGTGCCTGTGGTCTGATAGTCCACGCCTGGCGTATTGGTGCTGGCCCCGCCTACGGCGTTATCCGTGCCGGTGCTGGAAACGGTGTAATGAATCGTGATGTCCTGACCGGCATTGATCAAATCACCCGATTTCTGTTCATTTACCAACGTCACGAGGAAGCTCATGGTTGTCGCGGCCGAAGTGTTCGGCGTGACACTCGAACTCCCAATCACGACCGCCGGCTCGTTGGTGATTGTCCCAAGCGCGGAAAGGGTCGTGTTCCCCGTGCCAAGCGTAGCGTTCGATTGATTGGCCGCATCGAGTGAAATCTGCACATGGAACGTTTTATCGGTCGCGGTTTGCGCCGTGTTACCAAGCGTCGTGATCGTGATGGTGCCGTCGGTTTGTCCGGCGGCGATTGTCAGCGTCTGCCCGGTGACCGCGGTAAAGTCCGTACCTGGCACGGCCGTATCTGTGCCGTTCACCTGTGTGCTGTAATCGATGATTGTATCTTTGTCAGTGGCGTTCGTGAGATGCACGTTGAACGACATGGTCGAAGCGCTCGGTTGCGCTTGCACGGTGGAACCTGCGATCGTAACCGTGGGCGCCGGAGCGACGACATGGACGGTGCCCAGCGCTTCGCTGGCCACCGGATCGAACGTGACCAGGCTTGAGTTCGAGACGTCGATGCCGGTGATCGCGACGTGGAACGTCTTATCCCCCGGCGACGTGGTGTCGGCCGGGATATTGATGTTGAACGTGGCGGTCGTTTGGTTCGCGGCGAGTTGCACGCTGCTCGTGGTGCTCGTGAAATCTTTCCCCGCAACCGCTGTATCAGTTCCGTCGAGTTGCGTTTGGTAGTGGATTGTCACGGGCTCGTTTACGGCGCCGCTCAACGAGGCAGTAATGGTCAGGCTGGTCGCGGCGCTACCGGCAGTTGCCGTACCGCCGGTTAAATGGGCCGTGACGGGGGATACAATTGTGGCGTTGACGGTGCCAGGCGTTATTGACGTTCCCGGGATATACCCGCCATCCGTTGTGGTCGGATTGCCGTCCAAGTCGTTTACAAAGACTGAGTTATTGCCTTGTGTATCTGATGGCGTGGGCGCCGTCTGAATTGTCGAACCGTTTGCACCCGTCACGGCGTTGGCGGTCATTTGAATCCGATCGAGTAGGATCGGACCGCTACCCAACGGCGTGGGATTGCCACTGATAGGTATATTCTGTGAACCAGTGAGATTCTGAATCGTGCCTGGGCTGGCGGTGGTGTTGCCGTGGCTCGCAGAATTGGGGACGGGATAGTCCGTACCGGGATCGATGGTACCGGTCGGGGTCATGACGCTCTTATCGTAATTCACGTTGAGCGATGCAGAAACGACACCGGCATCGCTAAGTCCCGTGCGGGGATCGTCGACGAAGACGTCGATCCAGAAGGTCTGACCGACTGCAATCGGTCCGGTGATCTCTTGATCGTTATTGTCAGTGAGCTTGAGTGTGTAGCTGACGCTGGCCGCCTGGCTGGCATTGGTATCGGCCGCCTGCGCCGTGGCTTGCGGTGTGGCCGTGGCGCTACTGTCCGTCGAGGCGATCGCCAGGGGCACGCTCGTCAACAGGTCGGCGGTGACCAGGGCCCGCGATTCGAGCGACTCGAATGTCAGCCGGGTCGGCTTGGGGGCACGGCGGGACGACTTCGGGCGACGGCCTAAATAGCGGAACACACTCATGGGTTGCTGCGCCTCTGCTCTCTGAGGGGATGGGGCGACAATCGTGGCGCCCTGTGTGCCCTTGGGGGGGCATTCTGGTCCCTGCGCCGAATGGCGCGCTCAAACGGCGTCAACTCGATCCCGAGACCCCGTTCCCCGTGGTCGTCGGGCGTTGCCGCCGCACTTTCGAATCAACTAACTCACGCCGTGCGGGCAAGGGTTCCGAATCCGTGCCCGACGCGTGATTGCCTCTCTTAAAAACCGCGATTGGATTCGCCGTCTGTTCTATTCTCCTGCGACTCTGGCCAAACCTCGAGACGGTTCGCGTCGTGACGCGCTTGCCGAGGTGGGCAGGGCACAGGGACCGGACGGGCGAATCGGATGCTCTCTGTTCGGCCCGTGTTACCTCGTTCGAATGAGAGGGACGGGCTTGATCGAAATTGTCGTTCGGCTTGAGTTTGCCGAAGATTCATTCAGAGTATCCTGGTCGAACAAAGACCGCAAGAAACTTGTTGCCACAGGCCAAGTTCCTGCGCGGGGCCGGTCGCCCAATCACTCTTGGACGGTCCTACGACCGCTACGACCATTAGGTTCAGACGGCCATGCCTGCCGCCGGGGCCGACCCCGGTGCCGGGGGCGTCCTTATCCCCGGCGATGAAGTGGCACCTGATGTAATGGTCACGGACGATCAGTCGTCCGAATCGCCCGACGCGAAGGCCAGAACCGGCTCGTCATCCTCCGCGTCCAGGAAGCTCGTGCCGAAGTCGTAATCGGCAAACAGTTGCGAGTGAGCGGCCGCGGCCGTCGTCGCAACGTTGCCGGTGGTTGGCGAGCTGGCCGCGACGCTGCGTGCCGCCACCGAGGCCTGCGCTACCGAGGTCGTGGACCAATCGCTGGAGGCCGCCAACGGGCTGGCCAGCGAGCTCGAAACATTGTCCGTAGCGAATACCGTGTCAGCCACGGCTGACTTGGTGACGGTCGTCGCCGTGGCGGCGACCGGATTTGCCGCCGAGACGTCGATTGCCGAGGCCTGCACGCTTGCCGGAACCGCGGCCGCCACATTCGACGCCAGCGGTGCTGCCGATAGGCTGGGAGTCGATGCCTGGCTGGCTGCGGGCTGAGCCGGCGTGCTGGCAGCAGACTGTGTCGCGAGCGGTTGCGCCAAGACCACTTGCTGACCGACAACGACAACCTGATGCGGCGCGGTGCTGGGGCCGAATTGGTTGTAGTAGGTCACCTCGGCGATGATATCGCCAAGGTTCATCACACCGTCGCCATTCACGTCAATGTACGGGCCATGAGCACCGGGCAGAGCCAGCGGGTAGCTCGGTCCGTGCAGGTCGACCGGGCCGAGGGCATTGAACACCGAAATCAGGTTGATGATATCGGACAGGTTCACGTTGCCGTCGCCGTTGATATCGGGACTGATGACGTGCGTCGCGTCCTGCTGATACAAGCTGGACGGATTCTGCCAGAGGGCCGTCGGCACGATCAGGTGAGCCTGGCCGTAAGTGGCGACCACCGGCTGGCTGGAACCCGAGACCAATGTGCTGTGCCCCGTGCCCGTGGCGGCCGCTGTCGCGAAATCGACGATTGAGCCCAGTGCGGCGCCCGACGACATGGTCCCCTTCACGCTGAAGAGGAGTTCGGGCGAACCGAGCGAGGACGGAGCGGTGGACCGGGTGCCACCCGCTTCGTTGATGTCGGTTTGTCCGCCGGCGTTGGGGGTGCCGCTCTCATTATTGGGGAAGCCCGTCGACGCTGAGCCGTTGATGACCAGCGAATTGGCAATCCAGCTCACCAGGCTGTTGTCGTGCGTCAGATCGGCGAACGCGGACGTGACGCCGGTCGCCCCCGCGATACGCGTATCGGTCACATAAACCTGCGCCACGAATGTGGCGCCGGGTTGAACGACGTAGTTGCCGTTCACGATCGGCAGCGGATTGCCCGTGGTCGGATCGGCCAGCACCACGGTGTAGGCCGTGGTTGGCTGGATGGCGACCTTGTAGTCTTCGACCTCGCCGTCCTGCGCCAGGCCGGTGTAGGAGAGTCCTCCCTGGGTGCTGATGCGGAAGCGGGCGTACGTGGTCGTGACACCGGTTACCGGCACCGAGAAGTAAAGCGTGCTGGTGCCAGCGGTCAACGTCGTCACCGGAGTGCCGGTTAGCGAAGGATTGTTGTAGAACGTGAACTGATCCCCGGAGTCCGCCCAGGAACCGTCCCCCTTCCAATCGATCCAAGCATTCAGGGTGCCCCCCGACTTCGACGCCGTTACCGCGACCGATCCGACCGTGCCGGGGACCAGCGTGCTGAACACCACGCCGTTTCCTGACAGGGCGTTGCCGGCGTTGGTATTGGGCTGCCCATCGGCGGCAGTGTTTTCGCTGGTGCCGAAGAACAGACCGTCGCCGCTAATGATGCTGCGGGCACCATTCTGAGCCAATGTCGTGGGGTAGGGGGCCGGTGCGGTGCCGAAGTTCATCGACTGAATGGCGACCGTGTAAATCGACAGACCGACCGTGTTGCCCGAATTACTGTCGGGCTGCAACGGGTTGGCGGACAAATCCTTGATAGCGTTTGCACCTGAATTGGCCGCGACGATCGTATAGGTATGGCCGCTGGCCCACGTCCCTGTGGTGGGAGTGAAGCGGGCCACATTATTCGTCGGATCGTAGGTAAAGGCGTATTGCGTGCCGAGGGTCAGCAGGTCCTGCGGGAAATTCGCGGGATTCTGACCGGCAGGCACATCCTCATACACGGCGAAGCTCGCCGCCGAAACGGTCGAAGGATCGATCCCTGATCCGGTGCCATCACTGAGCTGGATCTGGAAGTTCAACAGTGCGCCGCTGCCGTACAGGACGGTGTTCAGCGTCGGGTCCTGGTCGGTACTGCCATTGTCGCTGGGGTTGAACAGTGCGGCCGTGGGGCCGGTGAAATCGCTGCGGTCGAGCGCACCGCGATCGATAAAGACGTTCGATCCCGTGCCACCGCTCGATTGAACGTTGGGATCGGCGATACGCAGCTTGCCGGTCTCGTCGGTCGCCGGCGCGATGATCGGCAGGCCGACCACGACGCCGTTGATGACGCCGATGCCCAAGGGGGAATCGATCGTCGTCATGGCCGTGCGATCAGCCAGCGTCTGCAGCGAGCTGTCGATCGCCAGGTTGGTCAGGCCCGAGCTGTTCTTCTCCAGCAAGTTGAAGTTGTGATTGGCGGCATTCACGAAGAGCGGAGCGTTGGTTGCCGGAGTCGCCGGGAAGCTGCCCAGACCCGTGCCGACCGTGTTCTGCGTGTTGCCCTGATACAGGTTTGCCCCCAGCACGGTTGACGTGCTGGACGAATCGACGATCACACCAACCGCCAGATTGGCGAGGATGTTGTTGAGCAACGTCGGACTGGCGTTTCGCGAGACCGCGATGCCGACCCCGTTGCCGCCGCCGTAAATCGTGTTATTGACGATTCGGCCGAACGAGGCGATCGCCGTGGGGAGGATGTTGCCCGCCGCATCGACGTCGGCATCACCCATGAAGTTGATGCCAGCCGTGCCGGCGGAGTCGATGATGTTGTTCTGGATGACCACGCCCGGGGCCAATCCGATCCCGAAGGTGAAGTTCTTGCTGCCGGGGAAGAGCGGACCCTGCGGTACCGCGACCGTCTGCTTATTGACGGAATTGTTGACGTTCACCAGGTTCGCGGCCGATTGCTGCTGGGCGTTAGTGCCGTCACGCTTGGCCGGCTCAACATTGATGCCGTAGTTGGCGGCATTTTGAATGTCGTTGTTGGCAATGATCAGCTCGCCCTGCGCCCGGACGGGGTTCACGTCGCCACGGTTGTCGTATTTCAGTATGGTCAGACCAGGGATGTTCGTACTGCTCGTCTGGGCACCGAACAGGTTGATCTGGTTGCTGGTCACGGTGCCGTTCGGCGGGGTACCGCTGCCGGTCCAACCCTGAATCGAGGCCGACACCGCGAAGGTGGCGCTGGTCTGCGAATTGATCGCCTTGAGGATATGCGTGGCGACCGTGATCGGGCTATCCGCATTCGTGAACAGCACGGCCCGATTGCCGTCGGGCAGGAGTTGCCCATCCGTGGCGACGGTCCCGCCGGCGAGGACATATTCGAACGTGCGGTTGTAGAACCCGTCGGAGAGCGTGAACGTCTGGCCGGCCGTGATTTGTGGCGTCGACGAAAGGAGCACAGTGGCGTTGCTGAGGTTCAGGCCTACCTGCGCGGACGAGACGCCGGTCGGAATCAGGAAGATCTTGCCCGTTGGATCAAGTGCCGCACGAACGCGGAAAGTGGCACTCGTCTGCGCGTTGATCGTGTTGACGATCGATTCATTCAGTGTATTCAGCTGAGTTGCCGAAAGCGGCTCGGCCAGGCTTTGGTTGAGCGAGAAGAAGGGAATTCCCACATTGCCCGCTGAAACACCGTTCGGAATGAAATCGTAGGGAGTAGTAAGCAGATTGCTCTGGTCGAGTGGAATACCTTCCGAGTCGAACTCGAAGGTTTTCGAATTGCCCAGCCCGTCGCTAATCGTGAACGACGCCGGCAATAGGCTTGCGGCAGGATTATCGTGAGCAAGCAATCCCGCCAATACGAAGTTCGAGTTGAGGTCCATCTCGATCATGCCCGGAGCCAGCAGCGAGTAGTTCGTCTCCGAGCGGTCGCTGCCCAACAACAGTTTCGTGGGGTCGATCGCGATGTCCGGGCTGATGCCGAACTGGGTCGTGGCGTATTCTTGGCCGCGACGAATCGACAGCTGATACGCGCCGACCAAGCTCTGCGTTGCCGAGCCCGGCGTGGGATTCTGCGGCACCGGGAAGAACGTCGTCAGGGTATTTAGCGCGGTGGGGTCCGAGCTGGTGTTGATGGTCGCCGGGTCTTGCGTGACCATTTCACCGCGATCGGCCAGGCCGACGAGAATGTCGTCGATCGCCAAACCGTGATTGTTATTGCTGCCCGCATTCGAGGTGAAGTCGAACCTCAACTTGATGTTGGCGGCGCCGGCGAATTGGGACATGTCGACGCGTGCTTGTCGCCAGGTATCCTCGATCCCCTGTGTAGGATCGGTGGCACTTACCTGCGGCGCGTTGAACAGGAACTGAGTTCCCTGCTTCGAATTGTTGGAGCCCGTATTGGAGAACACCGACTGGTATTTGGCCATGTCCGAGGCCTGATTGCTGGCCACGGTGGTCCAAGTTGCGCCATTGTCAGTCGAGACCTGCACCCGCGCGATGTCATCGCCCGAGCTGGTCGTGGCATTCCAACCGGCCGAGAGCAGGTAGTTGAAATACAACGTCGGCAGATCGTTCGAGGAGTAGCCGGCCAGGCTGAACGAATTCGTAATCAGGTCGCCGTGCGTTCCGCCCGGTGCGTTGTAGTTGTTGCCGATCAGCAGATTCTCA
This sequence comes from Pirellulales bacterium, assembly GCA_036499395.1. NCBI lineage: Bacteria > Pseudomonadati > Planctomycetota > Planctomycetia > Pirellulales > Pirellulales bacterium. The sequence continues at coordinate 24,216 of DASYDW010000046.1, read as the reverse complement.
ATGTTATTGGCCGTGACCTGAGCCGGAATCGGGTAGAAACCCGCATTATAGGCCGTCAGTGCGGATTGCTCCGCGGTGAGTTGCACGCCGTATTGCGCATTTTGGGCACCCGGCAGGCTGCCGTTGGCCAATCCAACCTCGGTGTCGTAGGCCGTCAACTGCGGATAGGAAATGTAGTGGAAGGGAGACGTGATGGGGCTGTTGGTCTCGTAATTCTCCAGCCCGAAGTAATAGCTGGCGCCACCGGCGATGGCCGTGGTATTGGTGCCGGTGTCAAGAGGATTGATGTTGCGGCTGTTGTCCGGGGCCTCGTAGATACCGTGTCCGGGATCAACGGCGCCGAGAGTCGTGGGATGCCACGGATTGTAGTCGACGGGCGAGAAAGCCAGCCCTGTCACGTTGTGCAAGCCGGTGCTGAGGTGGTCGGCGCCGCCGGGCCACAGATTGACCGCGGGATCGCCGAGGATCTTCGACGGCACGGACGTGATGATCGCACCATTACCATTGTTAGCGTCTGTGTTAATGGCGTAGATGTCGCCGTTGTCGGTAATGGCGAACACGACATCCGTCAGGTCTCCCATGAACCCGTCGCCGTTAATGTCCAAATCCTGCGGGGCGAGCGCCAGTCCGGCAAAGTGCAAGTTCGAGCCGAGGTTCGTGATGTGGTTGACAATGCCGGTCGACCCGGTATTGAACAAAGCGTCGAATCCGGTATCGATCGTGATGAATTGTCCGGTCTTGGTTACGCCGTAGACGGTATTGCCGTACTCCGGCAAGTCGAACACGTTGATGGGCGATGTACCGCCACTGGCGCTGAAGGCATTAATGAACGTGACGACATTCCCGTCCTGCTCGGGAATGACGTTCAATCCCTCAGGCGAAAACGACTGCGTCAACGCCGTGATCACGGCGATGGTCTTCGAGGCGACGGTTTGCGCGTCGTCCGTGCTGCCGATCAAAATCGGAATGTTGGTGCCGGTGTTTGTGCTGGACGAGAAAACGAATTCGAAGGTGTCGGTGTGATCCTTGTCGGCGATGCTGAACGTCGAGCCATTGTTGATGGCCGAGGCGTCGGGGAATTGCAGAATCTTGCCGATATGTGTTACCGCGGCCAATCCGGTCACGGTGCCCACATCGCTGCTGGTGATGACTCCGCCGCTACCGGACGGAGGATTCATGTACATCGTGCCGTCATACGGTCCGAAGGCGCCTTCGTTATTGAGCGGAACGGGGTTGAAGAAACTGTCTTTTCCACCGGTGGCACCGCCGGTTGATGGATTCACCACATACAAGTGCGACATGCCGAAGATGTCGGTCACGGCGTAGTAGGCATAGTAATGGTCCGTGTCGCCGATGATGAATGTCCGATTCTGGCCGTTGTTGTAATCGATGAACGTCATCGCACCGACGGCGAGTTCCCCATTGGTAGTAACGGCGCTGTTGGGGAACGCCGGAGGATTAGCGACCGTAACGGGAAGCGTCGCGGCGGCAATACCGTCCGCACCGGCTGGATAGGCGTTGGCGTTCGACGGATCGATGATAATCGTTACGCCGCCGTTCCCAGAGGAGGTTTCGATCGTCTGATCGCCGTACAGCAGCCCGTCGCTGCGCATCGTGATGGTGCTGGTTTCGGCAAGGGCGCCACCGCTCTCGGTGGGAATAATGCCTATCGGATTGCCTTTATTCAGGATGGCACCCGTAGCGGCGTTCACGGAGTACAGCGGCGTTGACACGTTATTGCCCGGATTCGCCGCGATGAACAACGGCACATCGGCCAGCGTGTAGGGAACGATGTTCGCGCTCAGGGCGTTAATAATCGAGCCCGGCTGGTTCGGGTTGTTGTTCGAGATGAATGCCGGCGCGATGGGCAAAATCGACGTTGTCGTGGGAGCGATCGTCTGACCCAAGGAGTCGTAACCGCCGCTGGGATTGAGCGGCAACGTCACAAAAGGATTGCTTGTGTCGGTGCCGGCGGGAACCGTGGGATCGATGTGATCCTCGACGATGCGCACCACGCTGTCGACCGGTTCCATGCGCTCCAGCGACAGGGGCAATGGTACCGTCGGGATGGTGGGATTCGCCAACGCTTCGGGGCTGTTGGCCGCGGGCAGGAATGTTTGCGATAGATCCGACGGCAACTCCGCATCCGAACTGATCGCGACGTAATACGTCTTGCTTCCGCCCACCGGCAACTGCACGCTGCCCAGGAACGGATCGAGCGGGCTCGACGAGCCGGTCGACAAGTTCGATTGGGCACTCGCCGTTGGCGTCGGCTGATCGCCGACGTTATTGGAATTGCGGCTGATGTAAACCAAGTTGCCGAGCGAGTCGAAGACCGACAGCGTCAGGTCCGGACGGGCGGTGCCGCCAGCGTAATCGATGTCAAAGATCGTCGACCACGACTTGTCGGCATTGGTGCCTCCCAGAATCGACTCGACGTCGGCGTAGTCCAGGGTGAACTTGTACCACTGCACCTGGGATGCATTCACCAACTGGCTGGAGACGCTGACCATGTTCTGGTCGCTGGTCAGCAGGTTGCCCAGGTCTTGCGCGCCATTGAACGTGCTGTTCGAGATGCCGTTGATCAGGGCGGGGTTGTAGACCTGCGTCGAGGTGCTGGTCAGCGGCGAGCTGTCAGGCAATCCTTGCACGTCGATCGCCGTCGTCGCGTTGCGAATATCCGCAAATTGAATCGTAGTGCCGGCCACCTCGGGCTGCTCTTGCAAGCGCACCTGCAGCGAGTACTGGCCACTGGTCTGGTGATTGTTGCTGAGAACGCGAATGTAGTAGGCAAACGTCTGACCGGCTGCGCCAGGCAATACCACACGCATGCCGGCGTCTTTCATATTCTTGCTGTACAGATCGGCATTGACGCCAGTGGGATCGGCGCCAGCTTGAATGCCGCCTGAGAAATCGCCGAGTGAGAGGGGCTGCGCGTTGATGCCGGCGGCAGTCGATATCTGCTCTGTCCCCAGAATCTCGGCGGCCGCGTCATTGCTGCTGGCCAGCACGTTGCCGTTGCTGTCGATCAATTGCAGGACCGTGTCCAGCGACGGGCTGGTATTCGAGATTTGCAGCCAGACTTGCGTGCCGGCTGTTCCCTGGAACGTATACACGTCCTGATCGGCTGGATTGTCGTAACTGATGGCACCGTTGACGACGAAACCGAGGCGAAGATTCTCGTCGCCGTTGAGCTGGTTCGGCGCGAGCGTGCCGAGCGCTTGGGCCGTGGTCGGCGTGCCGTTGGTATCGCCGGTCGATCCGGTGTACGACGGTTCGAGCTCATTGACTGCGGCCACGTTGCGGTCGTTGGCGTACTGCGTCAGCGTGATGCCTTGCCACGCACCCGAACTGGCGATGTTCGAGGTATTCCAACCGATCAGTTCCATCGCGCGGATGTCGGTCTGTTGAATATGCTCGCCATCGACTTCGACCGGATCCATGATGCCGATGGGCGTGGCCGACGGGATGTCACCGCGATACAGCCAGTGGCTGGCCTGGAAGTCGCTGCCGGTCGAGAGCGGGATATCGCCTGCCGTTGAGCCCGGGACCATCAGCGCCGGATTGTTGAATTGGCCGCCGTCGTAAAAGACCTGCGTGCCGGGATTTCCTTCCTGGAGAATGCGCGGCGCATTCGTGAAATTCGTAGCTCCCTGGCCCGGTGCCATGCGGAACATATCGAGAGGCGTCATGTTGACGTTCGTCACTCCCCCAATGACGTCGTCGACCGCGCTGTCGAAGCCCAGGGCGTGTCCCAATTCGTGGATCGCCGTGGCCGTAAAATCGACGTCGCCCGTCGTGGTGCCGTCGGCCTGGGTGTAGTCGAAGGGGAAGTCGAGGCTGAACTGCATCGAGGCGTCGATCGGCGTCGTGCCGTTGACGGCCGATTTGGTCGTCGGCAATTGTGAGGGGCTAAAGCCCAACGCCAGCGCCTCGGACCGCGCCACCTGCATGGTACTGCTGACGGTAACGCCGGACGGCACCGAAGTGACTAATTGCGCGAAGGTGGGCAGCAAGCTGAGGAACGTATCGTCCGGCGTCTCGTTGGCGATCATCGCCGCGCGGACCTGGTCATAATTGAGCGAAGCCATGATGGGCAACGTATCGCCCAGAATGTCGCCTCCCAGGTGTGCGAAGCTGACGTCGATCGTGATCGTGACGGGCGTGTGAATCACGGCGCTCCAAGCGGCGGCCGCCGCTTGCAGAGCGGTGCGAGCCGCGGTCGGCACCGACGAATCGAATTCGAATTGAATGCCAAGCGAAGGCGCCGCGCCGACGGTCGTGGTTACCGCATTGCCTGACAGGTCGACGCCGGCTCCCACGGTATTGTCACCCAGCGACGTGAGTACAACCGGATGTCCGGGCGTGCCCAAGATTTCCAGCGTGCCGCCGATGCGATTGCTGATATCGAGCGGTTGCCCGCCGGCGGTGAACCCGGCCGTTTGACCGGCCAATTTCACGACCAGGCTCTGCGTGGGGCTGCTCTTCAGCTCGAGGCCGCCGACGCTTTCGAAATTCGGAATGTCGATATTGCTTTGTAGGACATGCACGATATCGACGTCGTCCCAGACAGAAGTCGTGTCCAGGGTGGCGCCGCGCACCTCCATGGCGTTCATCGTGTTGCCTTGCAGCACATTCAAACGCACCAGCGGACCGTCGTTGTCGTCGAACTGCGTGAAGCGACCAAGGGCGCCCGTGCTACGTCCCCAGTCCGGAACGTTTTGCGCCGTCAGGCTGTTAGCGCTGATGCTGATGACGTCTCCCGTGTTGTTACGGAAGATATTGTTGACGATCACCGGCTGGGCGCCGATGACGTAGATCGCGGCCGCGGCATTCGAACCGCGACCGTTGCGATTGCTGGTGTCGGCGCCGCCGGCGTTATTCTCGAGAACGCTGTCCGCGATGCGCACCGTGGCCTGGTAAATTTCGATCGGATTGAAACTGGCGAAGCCACCCTCGATCGCCGAGATGCCGCCCGCGTAGGTGAGCTCGACATGGTCGAAGCTGCCGGTGGAAATCGGATCGAAGTAGAAACCGGCCCAATCCCCCATGGCAGGGACACTGCTGAAATTGCCGGTCGTCGCGAAGACCCCTCCGGCGCCATAGGTATTGTCAAACAACGATGTGAAGATAATCGGCTTGGCCGAGGTGCCTTCGGCGATGAGCTGCGCGCCCATGCCGACTTCGACGCGCGCGCCGTTGGATTTGATGATCACGCCCGGATCGACGATCAAGTCACCCACACCGCCGCCGGCGCTGACGCGTTGCTGAGCCGTACCGGTACCGCCGCCGAGCGGAGTGTTCGTAAGTTGGCCGTTGGCATCGAGTGCTACGGCGCCCCCCGCTTCGCCCTGTACGAGCAGGTTTTGCGAAAGCACATAGACGATATCGGTGGCGGTCAGTCGCGCCGTGACGTCCAAGACGTCGATCGGCGCTCCGGCATTCGTGCGAATGCGGATGAATAGGCCGTTGATGCTGTCGCGGGCTAGCACGTTGCCATGAATCACCGGCCCGGTACGGCTGTAATCGGCGATGTACAAGCCCGTAGCGGCACTGTTCCCTTCGATCAGGTTGAATTGGAAGCTGTCGGGGTCAGCGCTGATCGCGGCGTCCGCGTTGTCGTGAATATTGTTGTTGAGGATGGTCGGCCGCGACGTGACCATGTCGATCGGGTCGTAGACTTGCTGCTGCCCGACGACATTTACGGCGCCGCCACCGTAGGAAATATTGGCGTTGGCGACGTAATTCAGGAACACGCCGTTCTGCTCGAAGTCCGAGTCGTTTTGGAAGACCAACCCGCCCCAATCGCCCGGCGCGGGAGTGGTCTTCAGCGGATTCGTGTCGACCCCGATGGCCTCGTTATTGTCCGAGGTCAAGTACACGCTCTGTTGTGGTGTACCCAGAACCTGAATCGCGCCACCGCTGAGGTCGGACCCTTGCGTAATGGAACCGGCGTTGATGTTGGCGCCGCGCAATTTGATAACGGCCCCGGCGTCGATCATCACGGTGACGCCCTTGGGCACGTTGAAGGTCGTGCCGTCGGACAAGGGATTACCGAGTGAATCGCGCCCGATCTCGTAGGCCTGGTCGTCACCGAGCGTCGAGACGACGCCGTCGGTCCCGCCGTTCCCGACGATGCGCACGATCTCGCCCGAAGCGGCGACCGAAAGTGCCGTGGCGATATTGTTGTAAGGCGCCGTGATCGAACCGGTGCCGCCAGCGGCCGCGGTTTTGTCGACGAAGATGGTGCTCGACGCGTTGCCGACCTGGAACCAGAAATTGAAGTCGCCGCCGGCGATGCCGTTCAAGTCGCCATCGAGCGCCTGACCTCCGAGGTCCGTAAGTTGCTTATCCGGCGGGATGGGGCTGAAGCTCAAACGCAGGTCGTAGCCGCCCTGCGTGGTGCCGCCACCGCCGCTATCCGCAACGTTGGGGTTGAAATTCGTATTGCCCGTGCTGGTGACGACGATGTAATACTGGCCAGACTGCAACGAAAGATTAATGAACGAGTCCGAGCCGAAATAGTCGTCATTGCGGGCGACGATATTGCCCGAGCTATCGTAGAGGGTTAGCACAGTGTTCAGCAGGCTGTTCACCGGTGCGCGCTGCGCAATCGTCTCGGCCGAAAACGTGCCGGAGTGTTCCAGCGAGAAGCTGTAGACGTTGATGTCTTTGCTCTCGGGCCGGTACAGGAATTGTCCGTCGAGAATGTCGAAGCTGCCGGGCAGCACTGGCTCGGGCGCGTTCGTGATCGGGTTGCCGCTTGAGTCCGTTGCGGCGCCGGTGCTTCCCATGACTTGCAGGCCGGGCAGGTCACCGGACTGGTTCAAGCCCAGATAGTGACCGACCTGTTGCATGGCCTGTTGAAAATAGGCTCCGCCGTATTCGCTCGCACCCCAGTCCGTCAAATTGCTGACGATGGCCACGGGAATCGTCGAGGTGGAGCCGTCGGTGTTCATGACGCTGCTCAGGCCTTCGATGCCATTGAGACTGGTCACGGGAATGTACGAGGCGACAGCGCGCGTATCGCCGGTGGCAATCGTGAGCCCCTGTGACGAGGTCTCGACAAATTGCACGCCCAGGTAATGTCCCCACAGCGTGAAGATGTCGCGCACGTCCTGCATTTGCTGAGCGGTGATCTGATTGATCAGCGGATTGCCTAGCGGATCGGTGCCGTAAATGCTGCGGAAGTTGTAATAGATCGTGCTAATGCCGGCCGTCGAGTCGGCGCCGAACGTGGCCTGCCCGGCGCTGGCCGTGCCGTAGAAGTGATTCAGATTGTCGACCGAATCGACGGTGGGGATCTGGCCCGTAAGCCCGATGTCCGCCGGATCAGGCGTCGGCAGGTTACGCTGGCCAGGGTCCGTGGGCCCGCCCGGGTAGATCAACGGATAAGCGGCGTTGTTCGTCGAACTCGAACCGGGCGCTTGGATCAGACCGCCGGTGATCAGCGTGCTCTGCGAAGAAAGCGTGTTCGTGGCGTCGAGCTGGCCGACGGAGAAGGCGTTCGAGAACATCGAACCGGGCTGGTTCGCGCCGGTCAGATTGATCGTCGACGTGCCGCCGTTTGTCGCATCGTCGCCGATGCGCAGACGATAGGTTCCGGTGCCGCTGCCTAACTGGTCTAGGCTCTTGGCGAACGTCAGCGTCGCCATGTTTTGAGTGGCGTTGTACACGACCGAGGTCGGGTTGTACGTCACGTCGTCGGCCGTGCTGGCGGTGCCGCCGTTGGCGCCGGTGAAAATCAATTGGAAGAGGGTCGGATCCAGATTGTTGCTATTGGGCAACGTCTGCAGCACGTCGTTCGAGAAATAGACCTGGATCTGATTCGTGGCCTGTTGCAGCACGCCGCTCGCATTGCGCGTGACGGGCTGCGGCACGACGGCCGAAACCTGCGCACCATAGTTCAGCGAGAACTTGATCGACTCGGGATTCGTGATCGCCTGGCCCGAGGTGTTCTTCAGGGCACTTGTGGCCGAGATCTGATAGGTATCGTCAGGCAGCGTATTCAGGAAGCGGATGACGACCTGATTGGTCTGCTCCGAAATGCTTTCGTAATAATCGTAGGTCTGGCTGGCGACGGGATTGGCCGGCTGCGGCGTCAGCGAGATGTCGTTCGAGTTGCCGATCGTGCCGTCACCACCGGCGCGCACGATGTGGATGCCGGTCAACAACGTCGTCGGGTCAATGGTTTGACCATCGTCGAAGTTGAGGATCAGCTGCTGCGGCGCTTGCGTGAACGCCGTAGGATGCGTTGCATCCGTGCTGAGCGTGGCGCCGTCGTTGGGAATATTGCTGATGATCGACACCAGCGTCGGTGCGATCGAAAACAGTATTCGCTCTTCAAGCGGCTCAACGAGCAGGCCGCAAGTACGACGTGCTATCGCACCGCCAAGCGGTTCTTTTTTCTTGAAACCTTGCGCACGGCGCGCGCGACCAAAATGCCAAACACCCACGGAGAGGCCCTCCCCTGTTGACCCGCAATCGCCCACCGCAGGGCCTGTGAGGCTCTGTTCCTTGTCGGGGGCGTAAAATGGAAGTTCTTCCGAATATCCGCTGGGGTGGCAGAATAGTCAATAAAAAAGTCAAAGTTTGCCACTTGGGCATAAATGTAATTCTAAGTGCCACCCCCAGATGCGGTTCGGAGTGCGCTTTCGTGCTCTTATTCGGGGGGGGACGCGATGGTTTTGGTTGATCGCTGCGCGCTCAAACTCCTGCGATTCATCATCCTGAATTCGCCAAATCCAGTGGCAGAGCAAGCGTCGCAATCGCGATCCCGGCAGGCTTGGTAAAGCGCGACGGCACTTGCTGCCCAAGGTTGCGGAAGTGGGACAAACTGCGCTCTCCGCATCGCCACGGAAAGAGAGAGCGAGTATGCCGGTCGACCCTGATTCTTTGGAACAATCCGATCATTCGGTCGAATCCTCATATACCGCAGAACCGTCAGAACTGGCACGGCCGGCCGACGGTTTGGATTTTCATCGGGGGGTCTATAGGCATGATCCGCGTTGCTCTATTCCTGACGGCCATCGCCCAGATGGCGTTAATAGCTCGGGCCGAAGCGCCGCAAGCTTCGAAGCCGTCGAAGCAGGTAATGGATTCGTATTACGCTAAACGGCAGCAGGCCAAGACGGACGTTGCCGAGAAGCAATCGGCAGCCGGCTATGGTGGCCCTGCAGCTGGTACCGCTAACCCGACGTTCGGCCTGGTGGCGACGCCAGTCGTGTCGCAAGGCATGACCCCAGGCGACAGTGGTACGCCAGGTGTAATCGACCCGCAGTCGGCCTATATGTCGCCACGCGGGGACGACAACGCCGAGGACGACGGCCAGGGGCAATCCGGCACGGCCGCGATTCCACGCCTGATGAATTACGCCAACACGCCCGAGCAATACGTTACCGGCGGAGAAGAAGTCCAGTCACCGCAACCGACTGGCGGTGGAGATGGCGAATACTGCGAGGGCGAGGGCGAGGGCGACGGCGACTGCGAGGATGGCTACTGTGCGCCGCAATCGAGCTGCTTCATGGATGCCGTGCGCTCGGTGCCCACCACGAACGTGCTGTGGAACGAACTTTACTCGTGCCGCTCGATGTGGGCGGACGTCGACTACCTCGGCTTTTGGGTCAAAGGAAATCGTGTTCCGGCGCTAGTCACGACCAGTCCGATCGGCACGCCGCAGGCTCAAGCAGGTGTACTGGGGCAGCCGGGCACAAGCATCCTGTTCGGCAATCAAGCCTTGAACACCGATATGCGGAGCGGCGGCCGCATCACCTTCGGCGCATGGCTGGTCGGCGACGTGCTGGCCGTGGAAGGCAACTATTGGGCCCTGGGGACCGAGACGACCAACTTCGATGCCGCCTCGGTGTTCAGCAACGGCTCGACGACGGCGGAGATTCTGGCCCGCCCTTTTTACAATCCGAACATTCCGGGCCAATCGCGAGACCTGATTGCTTTCCCTAATGCCGCCGGGCCTGGGGGTGGCACGGTGAACCTCGACGGCAACATTCACATCACCTCGTCCAGCTCGATCCAATCGGCGGGCGTGATGTTGAAGCGGCTCATCGGGGTCGACCTGCTGCGAGATCATCGCATGTTCATGCTGGTCGGTTATCGCTGGTTCCGGACCGAGGAAGGAATCCAGATTCAAGACAACACCGACATCGTGGGCACCGGAGTGCCGGTGGGAGCAGGCTTCCAGCATCTGGATAGCTTCGGCGTGAAGAACAACTTCAACGGCCTGGACGTGGGATTGTTCAAGGACATGCGTCGCGGCCGCTGGGTGCTCGAAACGACCGGAAAGATCGCCTTCGGCGACATGCACGAAACCGTGAATATCGACGGCTTCACTCGCGTACGAACCGGCACCACGTCGACTGACTATGCCGGTGGTGTGCTGACGCAGCCGAGCAACATGGGGCTCTATCGCAAAGACCAGTTCTCGATGATCCCCGAATTGAATCTGAAGCTTGGCTATCAGATCACGCAGGGTTGGCGCGCCACGGCCGGTTACAACTTCACCTACATCACGCGGCTGGCACGGCCGGGCAACGAAATCGACACGGTCGTCAGCCCGCCGCCGACGCCTGGTGCTCCGCAGACGATCGCCCGTCCGACATACCTGAACAATCCGACGGACATGTGGCTGCAGGGCTTTACCGTTGGCGCGGAATACCGCTGGTAGTAACGTCAATCACGCTTCGGTCGTCTTAGAAGTTTGGCCACCAGAACATGTTCGGATTGAGGTCACCCTCGCCGAAGTCGTTCTCAGTGCCTGCCACGCCTGCGTCGAGATCAATGAAGAATTGATCCTGCGCCGCGGAGCTGCCTCCTTGCGTGCCGATGTGGTCCTTGCCCTGCAAGTACAACAGCGGCTGCGTCTCGGCGATGGTGTATCGGCCCGCGACCAGGCTGACGAAGCTGTACGACCCGTCGGCCGCGGTCGTCGCAGTTTTAGTCACTTGCTGGCCGTAGATCGTGGTGCCGGTCAGCGTGATCGCAACGCCCGCGTAGCCGGTCTCTCCCCCCTCGCGAAGGCCATCGCTGTTGATGTCGTGATAGACGTAGCCTGACAAGCTGCCTGTGGCCGGCGGCAGAATCGTGCCGAGCACAGCAAGCTGACTGCTGCCACCCGAGAGCGCCGCGTTCGTGGCGCTTGACAGCACGAACTGGAACGTCGTGGGCGGTACCTCGCTGGCATCGAACGGCAAGGCGATTTGCACCTGCTGCGTCGAGCCCGTGCTACTGGGCAGGAACGTCAAGTCACCGGTGACGACTTGGAAGTCGGTACCCGGGATGGCGCTCTGCGGACTCGTGGCCTGCGTCTGGTAGTGGACCGTGATCGTCTGCCCGCTACCGGCGGACAGGCTCACATTGAACGTAGCCACGTCCCCTTCATTGCCTGAGACGGGCAGGACCGTAAGCGTCGGCTGGGCCACGGCCGAGTGAATGATGGCTTGCGACGAGCCGGCCGCTTGCGACACAACGATGTTGTTGTCGCCGCTGGTGAGCACAATGTGGAAGCTCTTGTCGGCCTGATTGAGCGAGTTGCCAATCGCCTGCACCAGCGGCACGGTCAGGTCGGTCGTATTGGCCGGAATCGTGAACTGGCCGACATTCTCATTTGCAGGCGTGCCGTCGAAGTCAGGCAGCACATAGTCGGCGCCTGGCGTGGAAGCCGTGGCGCCCCCGACTGCGTTGTCGCTGCCGATGTCCTCGGTCGTGTAGGTAACGGTGATAGGCACGCTCGAGGCCTGGCTGAGATGAATCGTGAAGTTCAGCGGCGTCGTGGCCCCACTCGTCGTACCGTTGGTCACGGCAACGGGCGTATCAATCGACACGAACGTCGGCTGCGTGGTCTGCACGCTGCCCAGGCCGACGAAGTGGACCTGCGATGACGTCAACAGCGGCGAATCGAAGGCCGGCGGATCGGCGAACACGGCAATGCCTACCGGATTCACGTCGGAGCTGGTGGGCTGACCGACGGTGATATCCGAGGAGCCGCCGCCGATGGCTTGCATCTCGACCTTGAAGACCAACATTTCCTGATTTCCCTGAGCGCCGAAGCCCAAGGACGGGAAGTTCGACGTCCCAGCTAACGCGCCGACGTTGATCAGGCTCGACGGGATCTGGCCGTTCGACGGCGATTCACTGAACTGGTAATTCGATCCGAAGGTTAACGGACTGACGACCGCAAACTTCGACGTGTCGTACGAGATGTTGGTGTATGCCTCTTCCACGCCCAGTGCATCGCTGGTCGGCTGGCGGAGATCCGTCACATACTCGTAGAGCCAGAACTTCGATCCGCCGGGGATCACCGATGGCAAGGCACCGCCATCGAGCGCTGTCGTGGCCAGACGAACCTGGGCCAACGGCGGAACATTGCTCTGCGTGCCGAAGTTGTAGCCGGTTGCCGCGACACCGTTACCGAGCACAATCGTGCTGATTGTATCGACGCCCACCTGAGTACCGCTGACGCTGCCGACGGTCGAACTGGTTTGCACCAGGCCACTGCCGGGGGTGCCTTCGACGAGTGAATACGTGCCAGGCACGACTCCCGTGAAGCTGAACGTGCCATTGGCGGCCGTGGTCGTCGATACGATCTGGTTGCTGGCGTTGATCAGTTGGATCGTGACGCCGCCGAGACCTGTGTCGCCTGAATTGAAACTGTTGTTGGCGTCGTTATCGACGTACTCGGTGCCCGAGATCGTGGCGAACTGCTCGAGCCCGAAGTTGTAACCGATCGCCGCGCTGCCCGATCCGACAGTGACCGCCGAAATCGTCGCCGCGTCGTTGACAGTTCCAGTCGATGTGCCGTTTATCGTGCCAACATTGGCGGCCGTGGCAAAGGCGCCCGAGGGGGGCGTTTCTTTGATCGTATAGGTGCCTGGTTGCTGACCCGGGAACGAGTAAGTGCCATTGGCGCCGGTCACGACGGCGGAACCCACGGCGACATTGCTCGAATTGAACAATTGAACGCTGACGCCTGCGAGCGTGGTATCACCAGCGTCAAAGACGCCGTCGGCGTTCTGATCTACGTAGGCCGTGCCGGAAATGCCGGCCGGCGATTGGACCGCAAAGTTGTAACCTGCGCCGACCGAGCCGGACGTGATGACGACCGAACTGATCGTGTTGACGCCGCTGGCCGTGCCGCTGGCGGTTCCATTGACCGTGCCGACATTCAGGCCGGTTTCGAAGAAGCCGCTAGGCTGCACTTCGGCCACGCCGTACGTGCCGGGGTTGAGGTTCGTGAACGAGTAGTTGCCGTTGGCATCCGTGATCTGCGTTGCACCGGTCGCCGCACCGCTGGAATTGAGCAGGGCCACGACGACATTCGGCAGCCCGACATCGCCGGCGTCGAACGTGTTGTCGCCGTTGTTGTCGACATAAACCTGGCCCGACAGGCTCGACGGCACCGGCGGAGCGTTGACGACGGTGACCGAGGCTGAGCCGAGCGAGATCTGGTTCGCGGTCAACTGCAGCGCGTCGGTGATGTCCTGCAGGCCCGTGCCCGAGGCAAGTACGGTCGTCTCGAGCAGCGGATTCAGGATTTCGGAATTGAAATTCACCACGCCCGCGGCCGTCGCAGTCATCTGAATGCGATTCAACAAGAGCACCCCGCTGCCCAGCGGGATGTAGGAGAAGTTGGGACCGTTGTTCGCTTCGCTGCCGTTGATGTTCTTCATCACGCCAACCGTGCTGGTGACATCGGCACGAGCCGTGGCGGTGGTCGGATTCGGATAGTTCGCCGTGTTCCAGCTAATTGACAGCGGCGTGACCGGCGCGACTCCGCCCGGGTTCGTGGAATCGGGGACGTACGCCACGTCGACGTCGCCGCCGGCGACACCGTCGTACGACAACGGCTGACCGCCCGAGTCGGTGCGCAAATCTTGCACCATCACGTCGAGATAAAACGTCTGGCCCACGACCAGCGGCCCGCTCAACGGCTGATCCGAGGCATTCGTCGGCACCAGCGTGTAGGCGGCCAACGGCGCGAGGTTGTCGAACGCCTTGATTTCTTTGATGACGTCGCTGAGGTTGATATAACCGTCGCCGTTGACGTCGACATCCGTCGTGGCCGTGCTGGTGGGCGCGGTGAGTGCCGACGGGGTTGCCGTCAAGGAACTGCCGCTGCCGGTCGATGAGCTTTGCGTCGATGCAACGCTTGGCCCGTGGGAATTGTAGTAGCTGATCGTCGTGATCAGGTCGGACATGTTCAGGTAGCCGTCATGATTGACGTCATACGGCGAGTAGGTCGAAACGGCGCTGGCCGTCAGCAGGGCGCGACCTTCGAGCATCTCGACGCGCAGGTCTCGACCGCGAACCGAAGTCTTACGGGTATGCCGGGTCTTCGATCCGCCGCGGCGCCACTGCGCGAACAATGTAGTCTTCATGAAACGGCCCGTCTCTGTTTCCTTGTTGCGTTCCGGACGCCCGGAGTGAACCTCAACATGCTCCGCATTTCGGATTGGCGCAAGAATCCCCGAACGCCACCGAATGATGTGAGCGTGACCCTGCCCGGCGGGCAGTTGCCTGACATTTGCCAGGCCCGCTTTTAGAAACCCCTGCTTCTCGAGAGCAATTGCCCTCATCGCCCGGCCATGCCTCGTGGCCCCGTGGGCGAAAATGTCCCGATCAACGCGACTTTTTCGCTTGTTCAAGCAAAAACGAACGCGTGGCTTTTAATCTAAGCTGGGGTTGCACAGAGTGCAAGAATTTTGCCGGAAAGGCCTAGACGACGGAAAATGCCAACCGAGCGGTGTTATCCGCTGAGGCCGTCGGCCACTCATCAAATAGCCGCAGGACAGCACATTTAAAGAAGGAAGACGGCCCTGGCCCTAGGCACGGGGGCGTTCGGATCCGGGCGAGGCATTGGTCGCATGTTGACCAGTTTCGGGCTTGCCATTCCGAACGGGGGGCTTCGCGACCTCTTTCTTCCGCTTGCCGCGCGCCGAGAGCGTGCTGGCAATGTCATTGGCCAGCGGTGACGTCAGCAACTCTTCCAAAGATCGCACCAGCGGAATGCGCCAGTTGGGCCATTGGTCAACCGTGGCCGGCATGTTGGGACGCTGCTCGACGGCCAGCGCATCTTCGAGCGTCGCGGTCACGAGCGACGACGGGGCGTCGGCCAGCAGCCGGTACGTGGCGCGAATTACATCTTCCGGAGGGGCGGAGTCCGCTACGCCGGTCATCTCACGTAGACGGTCCCGGATGGCAATCGTCGCCTCGACGTTGGGACGCAAGTCGAGCTCTTGCTGGGCAGCCAGGTCCGCGCCGGTCCACAGGCCGGCGATCGTCGGCAAGTCGTGCGTGGTTACGGCGGCCAGGGCCAGGCTTGGGTATTCGCTCGTCGGCTGCGACTCGAACCACAGCAATCGGTTTGAAAGGATCTGCGCGTCGGCCAACATGCGGCGGACATTCTTGCCGACCGTCCCCAGATCTTCGCCCACGACGAAGGCACCGGCCCGATGGCTTTCCAGCGCCACGATGTTCAGAAGATCCTCGGCCGGGTATTCGACGTAAGTCCCTTCGACGGCGGACATGCCCTGCGGAATCCAGAACAGGCGGAACAATCCCATCACGTGATCGATTCGCAAGCCACCAGCGTGCCGCAGAAGGGCGCGAATGGTCTGCACGAAGGGCTCGTATTTGGCCTGTTCGAGCAACCGCGGCGCCCACGGCGGAATACCCCAGTTTTGTCCCTGGGTGTTGTACATGTCCGGCGGCGCACCGACGGTGATTCCGTCGGCCAGTACGTCTTGCCAGGTCCAGGCGTCCGCGCCACGGGCCGCGATTCCGATCGGCATGTCCTGAACGATCCGCAAAGCCGAACCGGCCGCGGCCAACTGCAGATCCAACAGCCATTGCAGCCACTGATGATATTCGACGCGGCGGAGATTTTCGGCTTCGAACCGGGCCATGCCGGGCGCGTCCGGCCGGGCATACTCGGCAGGCCAGCGCGACCAGTCGGCGCCTAGTTTCTCAACCAGCGTGCAGAAGGTGGCGAACTGCCGCAGCGGCGCCCCTTGCTCTCGGCAAAAGGAGTCGAATGCCCGGTCGCCGGCAAAAACTTGCCAGATCCGCTCGAGCGCCTGCTGCTTGATCTGAAAAACTTTGTCGCGAATGATACGCGGCGACTGGTTCAACTCGTGGCCGGCGGTGGAAATCGACGCCAGCTCGGACTGCAGTTGCTCGGCTCCGGGAACTGCTGCGATATGAATGTAGAGCGGGTTGCGAAATCGCCGGCTGCTGGGGTAGTAAGGACTCGGTTCCTGCGGCACAACCGGATCGACGGCCGAAAGCGGATTCACCAGCACAAATCCGGCCCCCTGACGGTCGGCCCATTCCGCCAGCGTCCGCAGGTCGGCCATGTCCCCCATGCCCCAACTGGTGCGGGAACGCACCGCGTAAAGCTGAACGGCCCAACCCCAGATTTTCGTGGGCGCGGCCGGGCATTGACCGGGGCTGATGATCAGCCGGATCGGATCGCGAGCGCCGCGTGGCAGAAAGTCGTGATAGCCGAGCGGGACGTCGGCCGGCAGACGTCCGTCAACCGTCAGCGAAGTCCCGTCTTCCAACCGGA
This sequence comes from Pirellulales bacterium, assembly GCA_036499395.1. Classification (NCBI taxonomy): domain Bacteria; kingdom Pseudomonadati; phylum Planctomycetota; class Planctomycetia; order Pirellulales; species Pirellulales bacterium. Next base: position 7,637 of record DASYDW010000046.1, on the reverse strand, counting down.
GTTCGCCCGAACCGACTTTGAACGACGATTTGCGCCGACGATCGAGCACCCGCACGCGCGGCTCGGGCGTGGGGCTGCCATCGACGTGCATGGCATGCCGAATCGCATCCCTGGTTCCGCGTGAGGTTACACGCAAGACGCCGAATGCATCTTCGAATTGATGCGCAATCCCGTGGCAATCCGTGTCCATGCGGCAGGCGTGTCAGAAGTTCGTTATTCGTGTGGAAAATGTCACATCTACTTGCCTGGAACACCCTCGGCCGTGCTGGCGAGGTGAGCTCCTGACCGGGGACGAACCCAGCCTCGGTGTGTGGATGCGAAAAGCGTACCAGTCCGTCGGCCGTCGAGCGTTTTCCCACGATCTGGGCCGGTGCGATTCATCTCAGGACCATACACCCCAATACGTCGCGGCGTCGAGGGCAATGGTGCTGGCATTTCCGTCACCTGCCCCGTCGGACAACATTATTGGCGGGTCAAATCGTGACAGGCTGTTCGAGGACCTCGGCGACGACCCGGGCCTTGGTTAGGGGAGCGTCGGTCAGGGTCTCGGGGCGGCCGTGGTGACTAAAGGCTAAACGCCGATGGTCGAATCCCAATTGGTGCAGCAACGTCGCGTGCAGGTCCGAAACGCTCACCCGCCCGTCGGCGGCTCGGTAACCGACCTCGTCGGTGCTGCCGTGGACCAGTCCGCGTTTGAAGCCGCCGCCGGCGACGATCAGGCTGAAGGCGTTGCGATTGTGGTCGCGTCCCGAACCATTTTGCGAAACGGGCAATCGACCGAATTCGCCACTCCACAGGACGACCGTCGAGTCGAGCAATCCGCGCTGCTTGAGATCGGTAATCAGGCCGGCACTCGGCAGATCGGTTTTGGCGCAGATCGCTTCGTTCTCGGTCTTTACATTCGTATGCGAATCCCAGGGCTGAAATTGCGGCTTGACCGGTGGAAAAATCTGCACGAACCGGACGCCACTTTCGACCAGCCGGCGGGCCATCAGGCAGCGTAAGCCGTAGCTGGCCGTCTCGGGGTTATCGAGGCCATACAGCTTTTGCGTCGTTTCTGTTTCTCGCGATAGATCGAGCGTTTCGCCGGTGGCCAGTTGCATCCGCGCCGCGAGTTCGTAATTGCGAAGCCGCGCGTCGAGCTCGGATTCTTGAGGGTAGCGGTGGCGATGCTCCTGGTTCAGCCGGGCGAGGAATTCCAGATCGTCGTGTTGGGCGCCCTCGGGCAGCGCGGTGCGCGGACGCAGATTCAAAACGGCCGGCCCTTGCGCGCTGAATTCCGTGCCGCGATAGAGCGCCGGTAGCCAGGCGTTTTGCCACAGCAAAGTACCGCTGGTGTTGTATCCCTCGGGGTCGCGCAGCACGATGTACGCAGGCAAGTTTTGATTTTCGGTCCCCAGCGCGTAGCTGATCCAGGAACCAAGTGCCGGCCGACCTGGGAATATCTTGCCGGTGTTGAACATCACCAGCGCTTCGGTGTGATTGTTATGCTCGGTGTGCATCGAGCGGATCAGGCAGAAGTCGTCCGCGACGCCTGCCAGATGAGGAATCACCTCGGATAGTTCCATGCCGCACTTGCCGGCCGGGCGGAACTTGAAGGGGCTGGCCAGCAGCTTGTTAGCCTCGCTCCCTTTTTGAAACATTTCGACCTTCTCTCCGAAGGTCTGCCCGGCATGGCTTGCCAGATCGGGCTTGGGATCGAACAAATCCATCTGTCCGGGCCCGCCGTTCTGCATGAGCATGATCACGGCCCGAGCTTGGGCGGGAAACTGGCTAGACTTGGGAGTCAGGTCGGCGGCCGTCGGCGGATGATAAGCGGTGGTTTCCGCTCGCGCCTCGGCGCCCATGATGGCGTCGAACGCGAGTGCCCCGAACCCCAGCCCCGAGGCACGCAGCATCTGTCGGCGGCTCAAACCGCTTGATGAAAATAACGCTCCGTCGGCGGATTGGCCGGGCGTGCTCGACCGCGATTTATGGGACATAAAGAAACTCGCTGGTATTGAGCACCATCTGACAAAGATGCGCGAGCGCCTGTTGTCGCGCAGCGCTATCCGTTTCGCATTGCGGGCGGTAGCGTGAGAACTGCCGGGCAAGGAGTTCGTCGCTCCAGGCCGATTCCTGCGCACTGGGCACTCGCGCTACGGCCCGGCGGAATATGGCCGTGACCTGTTGCTCGACAGGGAGCTGAGCAACCGTCGCGGCAAAGCGACCGGCCTGCTCGACGACAAAATCGTCGTTGAGCATGGCCAGCGACTGCAGCACGACCGCCGATGGGTTACGTCGCGGGCAATTGGTCGCCATCACCGGTTGATCGAAAGTGCCCAGCATCGACGGGTGGTAATTGCGCCGGGCCAGGACGTAAATGCTGCGACGCGGCCGCGAAGGAGCGTCCGGCTTAGCGCCGTCATTGCTGATGGCGGCCGAGCTTTCCTTGACGACCACCGAGCCATCGGGGCGAGCCTCGATTGGTATGGGGGGCCCGAAAAGCTGCGGATCGAGCGTGCCGCTCGCGGCCACGATCGCATCGCGTACGGCTTCGGATTCGAGACGTCGAAGACGCTGATGCCAGAGCAACTGGTTGCCGGGATCGAGCGTCTGCGCGTCGACCGATAACGAGGGAGCTACTGACGACGCCTGCCGATACGCGGCCGAGTGCATCAACAGCTTGAGCAGGGGCTTCCACCGGTACCCTTCGTCGATCCAGCGGATGGCCAGCCAATCGAGCAATTCTGGATGCGTGGGGCGCGCGCCGGAATGTCCGAAGTTGTCGGGCGTTTCGACCAACCCCACGCCAAAAAGTTGCTGCCACATGCGGTTCACGATCGTGCGCGCCACTTGGCCTGCGGCGGGCGTATCGCGCCGCGTGAGCCAACGGGCAAGCGCCAGGCGGCGGCCGCTGCTCTCGCCACGGGGTTGAGCGTCGGCAAACAGCCCACGCGGATCGTCTTGGCACAAGATGCCGAGGAATCCGGGCGCCACTTCCGTGCCTGGTGTTTCGTGATTGCCACGGCGAAGGAGGTAGGTCGCCGGGGGCGGGCCGGAGTCGTAGACGGCCTGGATTTTGCCCCACTTTTGTAGCGATTTCGGCAGTTCGGCCAGCTGGATTTCAAGTTCCTGGACCTGCCGCCGGTGTTCGTCCACAAGCGCGGCATCAACCTCGGCCGGTGTGGCCCGGAGCGCGTCGGCGAATTTGTCAGCCAGGTATTTTTGGACGTCGTTGCGTTTGTCCTTGGGAGTTTCGATGGCGGATTTCGTGTCTGCCCGGATTGCGTCGGGAATCGTGGCCAGCTTGGTTTCGAAAATCTTGGCCTCGTAGGGGCGCCGTAGCTCGGCCAAACGAGCTTTGCTTTCGTCGATCTGCTTTTGAATGCTCGCGTTGTGCGATTCGGCCGCCGCGCGTTCGCGGGGGGCGACGTCGGCCAGCGCCCGATCGCGCGGTTGCAGCCAGGACTGCGGATTCAAGGCGGGCGTGAAGATGGCCGTCAGCCGGTAATAATCGACATGCGAGATCGGATCGTACTTATGGCTGTGGCAACGCGCACAATTGACCGTCAGCCCCAATAAGTTGCTGGCCACGGTTTCGACCGTTCGGGCCAGGACCCCATGGCGGATATCGGCAGTATTTAGCTCGTTTTCGTCTGTGTCGTCGGCGCTCGAGCGCAGAAACGTCGTGGCGATCAGATTCTCGAGCATCGCCGGGGTAAAGTGCTCGGCGGTGCGCCAATCACTCAACTCGTCGCCGGCCAGTTGTTCGGTCAGGAACTGATCGAAAGGCTTGTCGTCGTTGAACGAGCGAATGACGTAATCGCGGTAGCGCCATTTGCCTTCGGCCAGCTTGATGATGCCGGCGTCGTTGTCCCCACCTGCGACGTCGACATAGCCAGAAGCGTCGAGCCAATGGCGTCCCCACCGCTCGCCGAAATGGGGTGACGCCAGCAGCCGGTCCAGCAAATGATCGTAAGCCGCCGGCGAGGCATCGTTGACGAACTGGTCGATCTCCTCCGGTGTGGGAGGCAGGCCGATCAAATCGAAAAAGGCGCGACGGACGAGCGTCTGCGCATCGGCCTCGGGGGCAAACGACAGTCCGTGCTCGGATAGCTTTGCCAACAGGAACAAGTCGACCGGCGTGCGAGCCCGATCGGCGGGTCGAATCTCGGGCGGATCGCGGCGCAGGGGGCGCCGGAAGGCCCAAAACTCGCGATCCGCGGCGGTGATTTCGGTACTTGGCTCGTCAAGCGCCGGCGCCTCTTCGACCTTCATATCGCCCGCGTCGAGCCAGTCGCGGATGACTTCGATTTGCGCGGCGGTGAGCGGAAGCTCGCCTGCGGGGGGCATCGAATGATCGGCCATCCGCTCGTAGAGCAGGCTTTCCTCGGCATTGCCTGGCACGATGACCGGGCCGCTTTCACCTCCACGTGTGGCGAGCGCGACGGTGCGCAGGTCCAGGCTGGCCTTGCGCGCCTCGCGGCCGTGGCACTTCAGACAATGCGCGGTCAGGATCGGCAGCACGTCCCCTTCGAACTGCGGCGTTGCCGCATGGGCCGTTGCCAGGACGAGCGCGCAGACGACCGGCGCCAATAAGGCAATCGTTGTCCTTCTTGCGCAGGTGAGACGGACACAATTCCGCACGTCACACTCCACTCGTCGAGAAACGGGCAGGACGTCAGGTGGGACGGAACGCTGATCAGGCAGGCGCGAATTGAATGCAAAACGATCGCGGGGCAGGTCCGGATTTTACTCGACGCGGTGCGAGATTGCGAACAAGGGGCGAACGCCGCCTTGATTACCGAATACGAAATTCGATTTGAGCGGAGAGGTTTATAAAAAAAGGCGCGGCTGAAGGCCCCCAGTGGCCATCCAACCGCGCCGACTCAAGAAAGGACGAACGACCTCTCACAGTTGAGCGCTACATGAGCGCTGAGGTCGGCCAATCATCGTGCGAGCCCTCCCCCATGGCCGGGAACAAGGTGTGGTCCGTCGCACCTTGTCTGCCCTCCCGCTCGTCCTTTCTCTCATGATTCTCGATTGTTGCCAGATTGGCGTCGGCGCCAGTGCCAAGACAGCCACGGGCTAGCGTGCCTAGCACCTCCCAACGCTGCGAATCCTCGGAGAAGAAGCAATATCCCCGGTCGCCGCGGACTCCATGCTCTCCGACAAAGTCGTGGACCGTCACCGTTAGAAGGGAGGCCGACGAGTATTCGCGCCCCGACCACCTTAAGAGCCTGGCCCGGGCACTGCTGTCGGCAATTAACTCTTCCAACAACTCGAAGATGCGGATTCCGCTCATAAGATGTCCTCCACGTTCCGCCGCTGAGATCTGCTGCCCATCGATCGTCGTGGCACGGTGGCGACGGCTACGTGCGAATGATGCAAAACCGTCCGCTTAGCGGCGGCTTGCGATCTAACTGCCAGATCCTGGCTATGACATTCCCCGAGGGTAAGTGCCCGGACGGTTGTCACCTCCGCCGGACAATCGAACCGAAGGTCATAGGGGGAGCTGGCTGTCTCCTTGCATTACGGTTTCTTAAGTTTATGGAGAACCTTGCGATTTTGCAAGGTTTATGTTGGCAGATTTTTAGGCGGAGGAAAACGGCAAGAGCGACGGCCGATTCGGCAGCGGAAGACGGAGAAAAGGAGCGTGCGTTTTCCGCCAGGAAACGCTAAGCGGAACGGCCACAGTTACGAAGCCCGACGGTTAGCGAGTCGTTTTCTGGACGATCCAGGTGCCGATCAATTCGAGCGCCGACGGCGCGATCGTCTCTTCGATTTCCGCATACTCCGTCGGGGAGCCTGTCTTGCAGGTTTGCAGTAAATGATTGAGTTCCGGCAGCTCGCGCAGCGTGTAATCGGTGTTGCCTGCGGCCTTGAGCGCCTTTTCGAGCTCGGGCATATTCTGAGCGGGCGGGACTTGAAGATCGCGCTCGCCGATCACGGCCAGCACAGGGCACTTAACTTTCGCGAGTGCCGGGCGCGGGTCGTAGCTGAGGAAGTAGCGGAACCAAGGTGTCAGGATCGGCCGAGCCTTGGCGAGTGCTTTCGCCTCGGCGTCTTTTCGCTGGTCCTCTGGCAGAAACGACGCCAGCCCCGTGAGCAGGGCGACGATTTGCTCCTCTGTCTCGTGGGGATCGGGCGGCATGTCCTGGGGTGCTGCGGCGACTTGCTTGTCGTATTCCTTGGCGATGGCAAACATCTTTTCCTGGAGAGCACGCTGGTGCTTTACGGCGGCATCACCGGCACCTGCGGCTCGCGTGATAAGTTCGCCCTGCGCGTAGAGGATCTCCTCGCCCGTCACGCCAGGGCCGGCGATCAGCACGATGAACTTAACGTCGCTCGATCGACTTGCCGCGAGCGGCGCGATCAATCCTCCTTCGCTATGTCCGAGCAGTCCAATGCGCTGCGGATCGATCTCGGGGCAAGTTTTGAGAAAGGCAACTCCGGCCAGCACGTCACCGGCCAGGTCGCTGGTGGTCGAGGCTGAGGGATCGCCGGTCGAGCCCCCCACCCCTCGATCGTCAACCCGCAGAACAGCGATGCCACGGCGGGTGATGTCGTCGGCCAGTACAAGAAAGGGCTTATGCCCCAGCAGCGATTCGTCCCGATCCTGCGCGCCGGATCCGGTAATCAACAGAACAGCCGCACACGGTTTGTCCGTCTTGGGAAGCGTCAGGGTGCCGGCAATCGTGATGTTCGCTTGGTCGTTGCGATACGTCACCTCGCGCTCTGTATAAGGATATGGCTTTTTCGGCATCTGCGGCCGGGCGAGTTCGGGAACTTTCTCCGTCCGCTTGAGCACGAGTGGCAGCGAGGCGCCGGCCTGTGTCCACTTGCCGTTGATCTCTCCGTCGGCCAACTTTCCCTCGAAACTGCCGCTGAGGGACTTAATCGTCAGGCGAAGCGAGTTATCCGCGAACGTCGTTTCGTCGACGCGGATCCCTTTGGCCCCCTGGTCCGGACTGTCGAGCGTTGTGGAAAATTTTCCGTCGGCCGAGCGCTCGATATGAAAGACGATTCGCAGCTTAACGCCAGCATCGAGCGTGCCCAGCCAGGAGCCGGCGATCGGCTCGCCGGCAAAAGATGCTGCTGCAATGTCGGCCGCAAAGAAGGATCCGAAAACTAACCACACGACAATCGCGCCTAATGAACGTCGCATGGTCCGCCCCCGAAGATGCGTGGCCGCTTCCTAATTCACCATTAGGAATACGCTGTGAAACCCCCCGGGGCAAGCGCGAGAGGAAATGCAGAGTGACGAATGATGAATCGGGGAAAGTGCGGATCGCGAAGTGATGAGTGATGAGCCGAAAGGCTGGGAGAGGTGGCCACGAAAAACGCGAAAACGCACGAAGAGAAGGAGCTTTAGTCTATGAAATTCTCTGCGGCCTAGGTGAACTCTGTGGCAAGAATCTTCGGGCACGGAAGGGAAAGAGGGGGCGGCTGACAGTCGGCTGGGGCCGTTTTAGAAACGGAGAATGCGGAAGGCAAACTCGATGAAAAGATGAGCGCGCGGAAAGGCCACGGGAATATGAAAAAGATTTGGGCGCTGCCGCCGTGGGTCGGGTTGAGCTTCCGGAAAGTTCTTTGGCTTGTTAAAGGAATGAAGTTTTGGAGTCGCCTGACCCACGGCAGCTTGATCTGCGCCT
>DASYDW010000045.1 GCA_036499395.1 Pirellulales bacterium | reverse complement strand
GTCGGCGAGCGGCGAGCTCCAAAATCATCCCGAGGCGCAGATCAAGCTGCCGTGGGTCAGGCGACTCCAAAACTTCATTCCTCTAACCCCTCAAAGGACTTTCCGGAAGCTCAACCCGACCCACGGCGGCAGCGCCCAAATTCTTTTTCATATTCCCGTGGCCTTTCCGCGCGCTCTTCTTCATCGAGTTTGCATTCCGCATTCTCCGTTTCTAAAACGGCCCCAGCCGACTGTCAGCGGCCCACTCGTTCCCTTCCGGGCCAGAAGATTCCCGCCACAGAGTTCACCGAGGCCACAGAGACGAATTTCGTCGCTTCTCGTAGGGTGTGTCCGAGACACACCATTCTTCTGCTCCCTGCCTTCTAATCCGCGAAAATCGGCGCAATCTGCGGATAAACAAATCCTGGTGCGTCACAGCCGCACCCTACCATTTGCATTCGCGACCCATGACCGACAAAGAACCATCGCTGGCGCTGCGGGCTAGTGTGTTTGCCCCCGCTGCTAATCGCTGATCGAAAGCGCCTTCACCACTCACTGCTCATCGGCGCTTTTCACAGGCGTTTCAAATCGCGCAGCGTTCGGTCGCCGTCGACGTTGCCGGTGTTCAGGGTCGACGCGGGCTCGAAGAGTAGCACGTGGGCTTCGCTATCGGCGACGGGGCGGTGCTCGACGCCGCGGGGAACGACCAATAGCTCCCCTTCCTCGACCCATTCGACATGATCGCGGAATTCCATGCGGAAGCGGCCCTTCACGACCAGGAACAACTCGTCCTCGTCGTCGTGATGATGCCAGACGAACTCGCCCAGCAGCTTGACCAGCTTGACGTGTTGCCCATTCAACTCGGCAATGATCCGCGGATTCCAATGATCCGTGAATTGGGCCAGCTTTTGCGAAAGGCTGATCTTGCCCATGCACCACCGACGGGCGAAAACTGTGGAGGGATGGGCAACTATTCCAGGCTGGAACGAATTTCCAGGATCTGGAACTTCATCATGCCGCTGGGGACCTGGATCTCGACTTTATCCCCGACCTTGTGGCCGACCAGCCCTTGAGCCAGCGGGCTCGTGATTTGGATCTTGCCGTTGTCGTAATCCTCGTCGCCGGCGCCAACTAAGGTGAACTCTTCGTTGTCGCCGAAATCGAGGTCTTTCACGATCACGGTCGAACCGAAGACGACTTCATCCTTCGGCAAGGTCGCCACATCGACGATTCTCGATCGGCTGAGCTTGTCGCGCAGCAGGTTGATTTTGGCCTGCATCATCGCCTGCGATTCGCGGGCACCGTGATACTCGGCGTTTTCGCTCAAATCCCCTTCGCTGCGGGCCGCGGCGATCCGCTGCGCAATCTTGGGCATCTCGACGCCATCCATGTGATCCAGTTCGGCCTTCAGCTTGTCGTAGCCGGACCGGCTCATGGGGATAATATCGGACATGTCTGTTCACTCCCGCCGCGAAAAAAATGCGGCCCCCGATCGGAGGCCGCACAACGATAATATTCTGTCGGGCTGAAACGGCTGTGTAAAGTGCCATTTCCCGCGCGAAATACGGTCAATGGTAAAGCTGACGCCCCGACAACCAGCGGCTTCGCCCTGTTGATCGCCTAAGGCCGGCAAAGCGATCGCACAGGGCAGCCACGACGGGCCGCGAAGGCGGATCGTTGCCGACGAATGCCAAAGGGCGCCGATGACGGCTACGAAACGGCTCCCGGCGTGCGGTCCTCGGGCAAGTACAGCAAACGGCCGCACGAGCCCTGGCAGAAGACAATCCGCTGCATTAGCAGATTGTTGTGCATGTTCTGCGTGATCTGCTGGTAGCAACCGGTGCAGCAACCGTTCTCGACCTGGGCCATGGCGTCCGAGCCCTTGCTCTTGGTGATACGGATGTAGGCGTCGCGGAAATCCTCCGGCAGCGCTCCTTCGGCCTCTTTGAGCTCTCCTTCCAGCCGGCGCACATCGCCGACCAGGTTATCATGCTGCTCGGCTACTTGCTGACGGATTTTGGTCAGCTCTTCTTTGCTCTTCGCGACCTTTTGCTCGGCCTCGACGACGCTGCCGCCGATCTCGTCGATCTTCTCCAGGGCTTCCAGGATCTCGTCGGCCAGCACACTGTTGGCCATCTCGTCGGCCGCGATTTGATCGCGCAGCGCCTGGTACTCGCGATTGCTACTGGCCTGGTTCAACTTTGTCTTCAGGTCGGCGATCTTTCCTTCGCCAGTCTTGAGCATCAACTGCTTCTGATCGGCCGTGACACGGGCCGCCTTGACGTTGGCCTTGGTCTGCGTCAATTCGGCCTCGAGTCGCGTGACGTTCGCCTCGCGTGCCTTGATCTGCTTCGGACCGCGCTCCAGGCGATCGCGCAGGTCGCCTAGTTGCTGGTGTATCCGATGTAGATCGCGCAGCACGTTCGTCGTCGCGGGCATAGGCCGTTGTTCTCCGTCCCTTTTTAGATTTGCTTGATTCATAAATGAAAAAACCGCTGGCCTTTCGGCCAGCGGTTGGCTATCCGAATCAACTTGCGATCCCTTCGAGGAATCCCTCGAGCTGTTTGCTCCGCACTGGGTGCTGAAGCTTGCGGACCGCTTTGGCTTCGATTTGTCGCACGCGTTCTCTCGTCACTTTGAAGATCCGGCCCACCTCTTCCAAAGTATAGGTGTAACCGTCGCCAAGTCCATATCGCAGCCGGATGATCTCCCGCTCGCGATAGGTCAGCGTCTTCAGCAGATTCTCGATCCGGTCTCGCAACATGCTCTGGGCGGCCGTGGTGAGCGGGCTTTGCGAGGCATTATCCTCAATGAACTCCCCGAACGAGCTATCTTCGCTCTCGCCCACCGGGCGGTCCAGGCTAATCGGGTGCCGGCCGATATTCAGCACGCGGCGAGTTTCCTCGACGCTGATATCCGCCGCGCGGGCCGTTTCCTCGGTCGTCGGCTCGCGCCCCAATTCCTGCACCAGCCGCTTGGACACGTTACGCAGCCGGCTCAAGACGTCGATCATGTGAACCGGAATACGGATCGTGCGGGCCTGGTCCGCGATGGCCCGGGTGATGGCCTGGCGAATCCACCAGGTGGCGTAGGTCGAGAACTTGTAGCCGCGGCGATACTCGTACTTGTCGACGGCCCGCATCAGTCCGGTGTTCCCCTCCTGGATCAGGTCCAGGAAGCTGAGACCGCGGTTGCGATACTTCTTGGCGATCGACACGACCAGCCGCAGGTTTCCGCCCGACAACTCGCGTTTGGCGTTCTCGTAATCGCGGAACTGCTGACGCATCAACTCGCAGCGCTTCCGCAGGCTGGCCGGGCTTTCCAGCGTGATCAGCATCAGATCGCGCAGCTCCTTGCGGAGGTTTGCCCGTTCGTCCTTAGCAGCGCCCACGGCGCCGGCAGCGTCGATGCGACCGATCCGCGTCTGCAGCTCGGTCATGCGACGGGCGATCTCGGCCAGTTGGCCCAGCAGCGGCTGCACGCGGCGAGTCCGCAGGCTCAATTCCTCCACCAAGGTCAGCGCCTTGTGGCGGCGCGACAGAAAGCGGCGGCGGGCCGCGATTCGTTCTTCGCGAGTCGCCTTGCGGCTGATCACGATGCGGAAATCGCGACGGTTCTCCTCGAGCAAATGGTCCAGCGTCTTCAGATTGTGCGGCATGCGGGCCATGATCTGCTCTTTGGTCAAACGCTCAGTGAGCGAGACCTTGATCGTGCGATCAAAGGGCAGACTGCCGTCGTGAACGCTAGCCAAGGTGTTGATCGTCGCCTGCATGGCATAGTCACAGGCCAGCACCGTGCGGCGGAAGCGCTTGCGGGTCACTTCGATTTTCTTGGCCAGCGAGATCTCCTGATCGCGGGAGAGCAGCGGGATCTCGGCCATCTGCGTCAGATACATCCGCACCGGATCTTCGTTCCAGCGCGAACTATCATCCAGCGTCAGCACCCGAGCCACCGGCTCCTTGGGGGGCGCTTCCTCTTCGAAACGCAACGAAACCTCGGCGACGCCGTTCATGGGCGATTCGCTGGGTTCGACTACGTCAACCTCGGGCGGCTCGTTGTAAAGAGATACGCCCAGGTCGTCCAACGCGACCAGCAAGCTGTCCAACTTATCGGGATTGACGGCCTCGTCGGGCAGGTACTCGTTGACCTGATCGTAGGTCAAATAGCCCTGCGCCTTGCCCAGCGCCACCAATTCTTCGAGGTCGATATCTGAGTGGTCCACCTGGTATCCTCCCGCGCGTCACTCGCGCGTCTCGGACAACGATTATGATCGCCTTCGTCGAAGGCAAGCAAGGGTCATGCCTGCTCCGGACGAACTCGATCAATCAACAGGGCATCCTCTACCCATCCGTGGGCACGGAAATACCTTGTCGACTACGCTCACGCTCAAAAATCTGTCGCAGAATTTCCATCTCTGCGTTTTCGTCTACACGCTTCGCCGCCAGCGCAGACATTCCTCTGCGCTGTTCAACTTGAGTTGCCCGATTTCGATGCGTTGCAAGCAACTGCTCGAACTTCGCAGTTGCCTCTGTTCCCCCCTTCGCACGCCCGCGCTCGTCGAGATCGACCAGCAGACTTTTCAGCTCGGGCTCATCAAACTCTACAAGTAGATGGTCGAATAAAGATGGGCTCGCGCCATCCCACTCGTAGCTGCATGTCAGAATCGCGCGGGCCGACGGCGAAGTCAACTGTTCTGCCGAAATTTCTTCGCGCATTCTTGCTACCAGCTCCGGCGCGACGATGGCCAACTCCAGCAATTCCCGTTCCCAAGGGTCGAGCGCTGGCAGCGGTGCAGCCGCCGCAGAATTCACGGACGATTGCTCCCGCGGACGCGTCGTTTGCCGCAGCGAGGTGAGGCGGGCCCGCACACGCTCTTCGGAAAGGCCGAACTTCGTGGCCAGCCGATTGAGAATCTGTTCCTCTTTCAGACGCGCGGCGCCGGCCGCCGCTGCGGCCAGTCGTGGCGCCTTGGCCAAGGTCGCCAGAACTTCTTCCAAAGCGCGATTGGCATCGTGAACGCCACTCTCGGCAGTTAGCCCCCCGGTAGCGGTTCGGAACCGGTGCTCCAGGGCATCCGCCGCCCCGTCCAACAGGGACTCGAATTCTTCACGGCCACGTGCCAGCAGGAAATCGCACGGGTCGAGATTGTCCGGCAGCGTCAGCACGCGCAGGTCGATCGGCTCGGCGATGAAAAGCTCGAGCAATTGGTTGGTTCGATCGCGTCCAGCCTTGTCACCGTCGAGGACGAGCACAATGCGGTCCGCATAGCGACGCAGCAATTGCATGTGCCGCTCGCCGAAGGCCGTTCCCAGGGCCGCTACGGCGTTCGTAATGCCAAACTGCTGGGCCATCAGGCAATCGGTGTACCCCTCGGTCACGATGGCCGTCTTTTGCTTCACGATCGCGTCGCGGGCAAAGTCCAGGCCGTAGAGCAGGCTGCTCTTAGAGAACAGCGGCGTCTCGCGCGAGTTCAGATACTTGGCCGCGGGGGTCGCTTCCCCTGCTACCGGAATCACCCGGCCGCCGAAGCCGACAGGACGCCCCTGGGTGTCGCGTATCGAGAACAGCACCCGGCCGCGGAACGTGTCGTAGCTCCCCGGGCCATTGGCACGCTTGCGAATCAGGTCGACCGTTTCCAGGATCTGCGGCGTGAATCGGGTGCCGCGGGCTTCAGAGACGATCCATTCCCATTCATAGGGGGCAAAGCCGAGATGGAACTGCCGCACGCTCTCGTCCGATAGCCCACGCTCGGCTAGGTATTTTCTCGCCGGAGCGGCGCCCGGTGCTTGCAGCAGATATTGATGATATTGCTCTTCGGCCCAGGCCATCGCCTGGTGGAGCAGTTTCTTGTCGTCCATCGCCCGGGCTGCGCCGGGGGTGCGCACCAAGGGGATCCCGGCGCGTTCGGCCAGCAGGGCCAATGCCTCGGGGAAAGTGATCCCTTCTTGCTTCATGATGAAGCTGAAGATGTCACCGCCGATATCGCACACCCAACACTTCCACGACTGCCGCTCGGGATTCACCTGCAGGCTGGGGCGCGAATCATCATGCCAGGGGCAGAGCGCCTTGTAGCCGCGCCCTTCGCGACGCAGTTGCAGATAATCGCCCAGCAAGTCGACGATATTAATCGCCCGCTTGATCTGCTCCTTGGTCTCGAACGAGGATCCGGAAGACACCGGCAACTCCGCGGCAAACAGGAATGACAATCCGTTACGCGCGTGCGCTCAGAGCGACAAAGCCTGACGGCTGTCGCCTAACGCTCGAGGTCAAGAAGCGCGGGACGCAACAAGCTGCAAAACACGAAAACGACAGCTACGTGTGGGTCAAGAGCTGTCGTCGAAAAAAGATCGAACTCACTCTGCTTGGGTCAAAAGCGGGCGGATTATAGCCCTGTCAAAAATAGGGGTCAAGCTAAGACTGAAGTGCTGGCATGCGCACGATTCAAGCCGAAAAAATCGCTTGCCAAATACCGCTTGCTTCGCCCGTCTCGCGGGCAAAACAGCGGCGATTCGTGGCATGCTATCAAGCGACGCGACTGCATTGCCGGCCGAGCGTTGCGTAACGACCGCGGTACAGATTTTCGCCAGCGCACGAATGACGATAATGATCATTTGCCATGCCTCCGGCGTCCCACCGTGACTTCGATCGTTTGTCGTTCGCCATTTCGCCAAACGACCAACGTCGCTTTCGAGCCGATCTCAGTGCCCGCCACAGCCAGCGCTAAATCGGTGGGATCGACGACCTCGCGACCATTCCATTCCAGGATGACGTCCCCCTCCTGGATGCCCGCCGAGTCGGCCGGCGAACCTTGCTCGATGCGGTTCACCAGCGCCCCGTGGTCCGTGGCCAAGCCGAGACGCTTGATCAACTGGGGAGTCAGCTCTTGAAAGCCAACCCCCAGATATCCGCGCTCGACGCGGCCGTTCTTGATGATTTGCTCGAAGCTGCGGCGGGCGATCTCGCTCGGAATCGCGAAGCTGATTCCCTGGTACGATCGCCCGACGATGGCGGTCGTTACGCCGACCACGTCGCCGAACATATTCACCAGCGGTCCGCCGCTGTTGCCCGGATTCACCGCGGCGTCGGTCTGCAGAAAATCCTGGTAGCTGCTTGTTTGGGCGATCTTGCGTCGCTGCGTCGCGCTGACGATGCCACAGGTTACGGTTCGGTCCAGGCCGTAAGGATTGCCGACGGCCAGCACCCAATCTCCTACGTCCAGTTCGTCGCTATTGCCCCAGGTGGCGACCGATAGATCCGGGGCATCGATTTTCAAAACTGCTAGATCAGTTAACTCGTCGTCCCCCACTAGCGACACGGACTCGATCGTGCGACCATCGGCCAGTCGGACGCGAATCGCGGTTGCATTTTCGACAACGTGTCGATTCGTGACGATGTGGCCTGCCGCGTCTGCGATAAAGCCCGAGCCTTGCCCTTGCATCACTTGCCGGCCGCCCGGCATGCGAAACACGATCTCGTCGGGATTGCTGCCGGGTAGTTGCTCGACGTCGATGTGTACGACACAGGGCTCGATTTTTTTCGCCACTAGGTTGAAGACGCGCGACGTGTCGACGAGCGACACCAATCCGGCTTTGTCCTTGAGCTTTGCCAACTCTTCGCTCGCCGTATCAGCGCGAGCCCGCAGCTTGCCGCGCGTCGAGGCGTATTGGACGTGCTCGACCAGGTACGGTAGCGCGGCCACGATCACCAGCATCGCCAGCAAGTAGAACAGCGCCAGCGGTCGCCGCGTCGACCGATAGGGTGACAACGGCGGAGGTGGAGGGCGTGTGAAGTCGTATTCCTGCATCGCAGCACGGCTCTCTAAGAGTGGTCGCGAATCAATCGGCTGCCCTCGTGATTATAGTTGTTGCACATCGTCGGAATAGTGAACGAGCGGGCGAGCATACGAATTGCTTGTTGCACCGCGCGTGCCCTGCTAGAGTGAAGACAGGAAAATCATCATCACTCCAGACCGTGTAGTGGCACATGGTCGCAGGCTTTCATCGCACGGCTGCCTCGGTCGCGCCGCGCTACTTTCCGCCGGCCGCGAGCGCGGATGCCGCAGGCCTGGTCGGCATCGGCGGCGAGCTATCGACTGACTGGTTGCTCGACGCGTATCAGCACGGCATCTTTCCGTGGCCACTTTCCGACGGATTGCTCGCCTGGTGGTCCCCCGATCCTCGCGCCGTGATTGAATTCACCAACTTTTGCCCGTCGCGGCGCTTATTGCGCACATTCCGTAGCGGCCGTTTCGAAGTGAAGATCGACCAAGACTTCCGCGGCGTGATTACCGGATGTGCCACGGCACAAAAACGGGTCGACGGTACCTGGCTCACTCCGGCCATGCAGGATGGCTACATCCGCCTGCACGAATTGGGGCACGCCCACAGCGTCGAAGCCTGGCACGATGGCCAATTGGCCGGTGGCGTCTACGGTCTGGCACTGGCCGGCTACTTTGCAGCCGAATCGATGTTCTACCGCGTGCCCGATGCGTCGAAGGTGGCACTCGTGGCGCTGATTGAACATCTTCGCGAGCGCGGCTTTCAACTGCTCGACATACAACAACTGACGCCACATACCCAGCGTTTTGGCGCCAGCACCATTCCGCGCGAAGAATTTCTCAAACGGCTCTCGCCAGCGTTGAACGCGCCCGCCAAATGGTGACTCGTAGTGCGGATCGCGATTTACGACCGTAGTGGCGCAGGCACGTCACTCGCAATTTCGTCGAACGTTCGCGTTGCACCACAGTGTTCGCAGGCGGGCAGCAGGGTGTGCCGCTGGCCATGGCAGGCAGGGCACTCGGCAAACAGTCGTGTGGCGCACATCGGACAGGTGTACGGCTCTTCCGCGCCCGAGGTCGTCACCTGTTGCGGCAGCTTCTTGGCTGTCCGCCGCGTCCAGAATAAATACTTCAGCGGCCCGCGACGAATCGGATACTCGCAAACCGGGCAGAGAAATCGTTCGTAGGCCTCGCGGTACTGTCCGACCAGCCAATCCCCCTTGGGGTGTGCGACTAATCGCAGCAAATAGACCAGTGCTCGCAGCACCACGACCAGCGCAGCGCCGATCAGGATGTACTTAAAATAGCGCTTGGGAAAATAATCGTTCATCACGATGCCCAGTTGCAGGACGACTGCCGAGCCGAACGCGTAGCTCAAAGGGGCATAGGCACTAGACCGCCAGCGGAAGAACAACCACAGCGCAATGACCAACAGCGGTAAGATCACAGCCAGCTTCGCCGCGGCAATCCGCCAGCGGTGATGCTCCATCAAACGATCGAATTCGGCCTGGACCGGTCGCCGTGCGTCGTTGAGCTGCTGCTCCGTGCCGCGCTTCTTGTTCAACAGATCGTCACGCGCATTCTCGGCCGTCGCGATTTGCTGGTTCAGCTCTTGGTAGCGGCGCTGATTGTCGAGAAAAATTTGCTGGCTATCGGCCAGCGCCTTTTGCTCCTCAGCCGTAGGATTGACCCCTTTCTCGATGGCCAGTCGCTGAAAGTCGAGTAACTGGCCCATCGTCCGTTGCGCTTCTTGCGTGCTATTCTGCAAGACTTGCTGGCGGCTCTTGTCACGTTCGATATCACGCGCCATATCGCCGATCTGATCCGTAAGTTGATCGGATTCCGTGAGAAGCTGCGGATCGAGCATTCTCCGCTCGAGCTCGCCGTAGTCAGGGCCCGGCCAGTCACCGACGTCCTTTAAGGCGAATCCAATGAGCCAAAAGCACAGCAGCCCCAGAGCAACCGTGAAGCCCCACACCAGCGCTCGATAGGTCCACGGTCCCCGGTTGCGGGCGATCGCCATGGTAAGCCCCTTTGTTGATGCGACTCGAAGTGTGGCGAACGCCGCCTAGCGTCCGCCCGAAGTCGCACCGGCCGGCGGGGCGGCCGATTTCTCGACGCGTCGCAGGCCGTTGGCCAGCCAGCCCCGCTCGTTCGAGTTGCGGCACTTGGCCAACAATGCCTTGAGCGCCGCGGCGCGAGCCTGCGCAGCTGAGGAATTGCCCGGCTCGGCGGCGAGCGCCGTGCCCGCCAGTCGCAGGGCCTGCACGTGCTTGCCTTGCTCGACCAGTTCGCGAGCACGCTTGGCGACCGATTCGGCTCCGCCGGCCATACGCACCAATTCGACATCGGCTTCCTGCGGCGCCTCGGCATACATCGAGGCCGCGTCACCGTCGAACCAGCCCACGTACCCTTCATATATGCCGCGCACGCTCCACGAGACTTTCCCGTAAGCGTCCCCCACGTCCAGATCGGCCGGCAAATTGATTTCCCGCATCAGCGTATGGACGTCCTTGCCATTGTTCATCCCTTTCACCGTAGCATCGTGAACGTATTGAATTGCGTCCCGATAGCGGGTCAGCGCCGCGGCCACCTTTTCTGCACCGACAATCGGCGTGCCGTGGCTGGGTAACAATATCTCGGGCTTCAGTGCCAGCACCTTGTTCAGCGAATCGACGTAATCCAACGCCCACCGCGGCCGTGTGCCGCGCAGGGTGTAAATATTCGGAAACGAGGCGTAGAAGTTGTCGCCGACAAACGCCGCCTTGTACTGCGGCAGCCAGACCGTCAGATGATCGTAGGTTTCGCCCGGCGTGTGAAAGAGTTGGAACTTGGTGCCCCCCAGGTCGAACTCATATTCCTCGTCGAACAGGATCGTCGGTTCGACTCGCACCGGCCGATTTCGCATCGCCTCGCGAGCCCGCTGTTCGTCGAAGCCGAACTGTGCCGCGTTACGCCGGGCAAAAAACTCGGCGAACCGATCCTGGTATTGCCGCATCTCGACAAACTGCCGCTGCGCAACGACCTGCGTGTCGGCTTCCTTCCACAGCGCGGCGCCGCTGGTGTGATCCTCGTGGGCGTGCGTGAAGATCAGGTAACGCGTCGGCGCCTTGCTGACCTCGCTAAGGATCTGACGATGCCGCTTGGCCATGTCGGGAAGCGACGTGTCGATAATCACGTTCCCGTCGTCGGTCAGCACCAGGAACGTGTTGCCAAAGCCCGAGGCGAGGTAGATTTTCTCGTGAACCTTCTCGACCGGGCGGCTGCCGGCCCCCAATACGCCTTCGAATTGGCCGCGGCTCGTCGCCGCTGGAACGGTCAAAATGGTAGCGAAAAGGACCCACGCAATGGTCCGACGGCGATTCATCATGCACCTGCTGTTCATGCCAATCGAAAAGGGCAAGAATGCCTTTGTAGTTGTCGTTGAACCAGCGACGTCCTTGCGGCGCGGCGGGAAGCCAAGGCTTCCCGC
>DASYDW010000044.1 GCA_036499395.1 Pirellulales bacterium | reverse complement strand
AAGATCGAACGCACCATCGCCTGGCTGCACAACTTCCGCAGACTCGTCGTCCGCTACGAATACTACAGCAACGTCTACCAAGCCTTTATCCTCTTAGCCTGCATCACTATCTGTCTACGTAGGTTTTGAAACCGGCTCTAGTAGTTCCTTAAAGCTGACCTTGGGCAGCAGGGGCGCGCCGTTGATCTCGCATTGCTACATGCAGCCCGTACCAACAACCCGCCGCTAAACACACCGGCATCGCCAGCTTGAACCACGTTGGGTAGGGGAGCATGGCGACGTTGAAGCACACCATCGCCAGTAGAAACAGGCCGACGACCAGTGCGGCGGTTCGTCCTCCGAGACGCGTGGCGATCCAGACGCCAATCCATGCCGTGCCGCTCCACGCGACGACCACGGCGGCCAGCACCCACTGCGGATAACGTGCGACGTGGTCGCACATTTCTTCTTGAGTTCCCGTGAAGTCGGGAGGGGTGGGATGAACGATGGTGCTTAGCAATTCGACAGCGACGACCAGCACGAAGGCCGCGGCCAGCGCCGCCACGATTGCTAATGCCGTTCGCATGACAACGGCCATGATTTCCTGCCCCGATCACGGACCGCGGGAACTTGTTATGCCGTCGTTCGTCTGTAGCGTGTCAAAGGGAATGAACGCGTACTACGGCACGCGGCGTGGGAACGCCTCGTTCAGGTCGTAGCGCTGGATCTTGCGGTCGAGTGTCGAGCGTTCAATGCCGAGCATGCTGGCGGTCTGGCTTTTGTTCCAGCCTGTTGCCCGTAGCGTGGCCAGGATGTGCTTGCGCTCGACGTCGGCCAGCGAACTGGGGACGAATTCCATCGGCACGCTGGGGACGTCGGTCGTGTCGCCGGTGGTCGGGAGCTTCGAGAGCATCAGATCGTGCTGCTCGATGTATTCCCCTTCGGCCAGCACAATCGCCCGTTCGATGACGTTTTTCATCTCGCGGACATTGCCCGGCCAGCGGTAACGCTGCATCTGTTCCATGGCGCGCGGCGAGAAGCCACGAATCTTGCGTCCGGTCTCGCCGATAAATCGTTGGAAGAAATAATCGGTCAGGATCGTTATATCTTCGGGACGTTTACGCAGTGCGGGGACGACGATCTCGAGCACGTGCAACCGGAAGTACAAGTCGCGGCGGAAGCGTCCCTCGGTGACGTCCTTTTCCAGGTCGCGGTTGGTGGCCGCGATCACGCGCACGTCGACCTTCAGCGATTCGCTGCCGCCAACGCGCTCGAAAGGATGGCCTTCCAGCACGCGCAGCAACTTAGCCTGGATGGTTGGGCTCATTTCGCCGATTTCATCCAGCATCAGCGTCCCTTTGTGCGACGCTTCGAACTTGCCGATTTTTTTCTCGACGGCGCCGGTGAACGCACCTCGCTCGTGGCCGAATAGTTCGCTTTCCAGAATGCTTTCCGCCAGTGCCGCGCAATTGACGCACACGAACGGCCCTTTGCGACGCGGGCTGGAGAAATGCACGGCGCGGGCGACCAATTCCTTGCCGACACCGCTTTCGCCGCGGATCAAGACCGTGGCGTTGGACGGCGCCGCGCGAGCAATCTCTTCGATGATGCGCGAGATGGCGGGACTGGTGCCCACGATCTCGCTTTGCGCGCCTAGGCGTTCGCGCAGTTGCGTGTTCTCGTCGCGAATCGTGTTCAGGTTCTCGGCCAGTTCCTGCCGGCGATGAAGATTCTGCAGCGCCACGGCCACGGTATCGGCCACGGCCAGCGTGAATTCCAAATCGTCGGGATCGGGATTGCGCGAGGGGTTGGTCGAGTACAGGTGGATCAGGCCGAACAGCGTCCGGCCGCGACGGATCGGCGCGCAGATCACGCTGGTGGCGTGAATCTCGCCTTTGCTGTCTCGGCTGCTGACCGAGCTATCGCCCATGATGTTGCGGGCGAGGACCGCTTCCCCTTCGCGCAGCACCGTGGCGGCCAGGAAGGAAGAGACGCGGTAGTACGGCAGCTCGGTATCGGTGCGCGAGGCAATCACTTCGAGCGCTTCGGCCGTCGGCCCGGCGCCCCGGCGTAAAAGCAAGAGCGCGCCGGCGTCGACTTGTGTCCCTTCGAACAGGCCGGCGATTGCCAGCTTGGCCATGGCCACGGAATCAGGGCTCTTGGCCAACTCGAATGCCAGGCGACAGAGTTTGGCGGCGGCGCGACCGACCTTGGAAACGCCGCTATCTTCGTCTTCGCGCGGTTCGAGAAATTTCGTCTGGCCGCGGCGGTGCGTGATCGTGGTCGGCTCGTGGCCGTCGATGGCCCCCACTTCCTGATGCGTTTCGAGCGCCGCATCTTCGGGCGCCATGGGAGTGGGGCGCGAGCTGCTGCCGCTATCGGGAAAGGCTTTCGACAGGTCGTCGACGAAGGCCAGTTGCGAGCGGCCGATGTGGATGATGTCGCCCGGCGAGAGCGGATGGTCGCCACGGACCAGCCCGTCGCCGACGATCGTGCCGTTGCGGCTATCTAGATCGCGCAGGGTCCAGCGCCCCTCGGATTGGAACAGTTCGGCGTGGCAGCGGCTGCAGCGCTCGTCCTTGATGACGATTTGATTCGTGGGCGCACGTCCCACCGTTACGGTCTGTCCCGCCACCAGGCGAAAGACGTCCGTCCACTTCGTGCCTTCCCGAATGACCAGATAAGCCAGCATTCACGCCTCGGAATTTCACACATGGATTGGCGTCCCGCGGCCGTGCGACCGAGGCTGCCGGGGGCTTGCGGATGTGACCCCCCGGTCGCTGGGCTCCGTTTTGTTACCGGGCCCTGCGTAGCATGCGCCAAACATTCACTTACATCTACCTTATCGACTTCCGACCGGTGCCTGCAAGCGGATTCCGGCCAGGGACGCGGCGCTCGTAGGGGGGCGGTAATGGCATATTGCCAGCAACCAGTCGACCGGGTAGGAGGCGAAGACTCGTGCGTGAATTCGCACTCCCTTGGGCTACCGACACACCACCCGTCGCGGAGCATTTCGACGGACGAGGCCTGAGCCCCCAGCAGGTCTAACTAAATCAATTGTCGCTGGACGAGACCGTCATTTGGATATCGTCGTACGAGACTTCGCCCGTCCCGCCGATCAGGCCGATGTTGACAATGGCCTCGCGAGCCGTGGGGGGGACTTTCAGCTTGCCTGTGATTTTCTGCCAACCGAACGTGCCGCTCCACGGCCCCAATTTCACGTTTCCGGCGGGCGCGCGGTTCTCGTTAAGAAAGATGACGGCGAACTGCGGGAGTTGATCGGGGGCAATGCCGACGTTCACGTCGGTCCCCTTGACCATGAGCGAAATCTGTAACTGGTGAATCTTACGTCCGTCGATGGCGAAGCCTTGTAGGGCGCGGGCGGTACGACCTGGATCTTTGTTGGTGAAAGTGGCAATTTGTCTGCCGTCGGGGGCGTCCGAGACTTCGACCAGTTCCATCTGCCGAATGTAATACCAACCAGTCGGTTCGCCGCTGTCGGGAATCGTTTCCTCGAAGCTGGGATTGATCAGCGTGGGATGTAGCGGGTCGGCCGGCACCTTGCGATTCTTCGCGGCCTGGCCCGTCATGGGGACGAACAGCGTCGGTCGCAAGGCTTCGTTGGTCAGCTTGCCGTCTTCTTTTTTCAGCAGATGAAATACCTGCTGATACGGCTCGCCGACGGGCACGATGATCCGGCCCCCTTCCTTGAGCTGATCGATCAGCGGTTGCGGCACATTTTCCGGCGAGCAAGTGACGATCACTTTGTCGAACGGCGCTTTCTCGGGCCAGCCGAGGAAACCGTCCCCCAGCTTGGTGAACACATTGTCGTACTTCAGCTTCTTGAGCGTTTTTTCCGCGCGCTTGCCGAGCTTTTCGACGATCTCGATCGAATAAACTTCCTTCACTAGCGGGCTGAGCACGGCGGCCTGATAGCCGCTGCCGGTACCGATCTCGAGCACCCGGTCGCTGGGCTGCGGATCAAGCTGCTCGGTCATATAGGCCACGAGCATCGGCGGCGTCAGCGTTTGATGCTCGCCGAGCGGCAGCGACATATCGAGATAGGCCTTGTCGAACAACTTGGGGGGAGCGAACTCGTGGCGCGGCGTCATCCGCATCGACTGGATGACGCGCATGTTGGTGATGCCACCGCCGATGATGTCATCGGTGACCATCTTGTCGCGCGATTGCTCAAGCGCTTCGGGCGAACGGTCACCGGCGGCCATCGCCGACGCACCACAGCCGATTGCCAGGGCCAACGAAGCGAAAACTCGTGAAAAGGAAATCCGGAGGTTCATGGATTTCGTTCCTGGTTGATCGATGGGATCGTGAAGTGTGGGGCCGTCCGGTCGCACGATTGTCGTGATGCGAGCCGAACCCGACCGCATATTTCAGGATAATTACGGTCAAGAAAGTGGTGCTAATTAAATGGTGCGGTGACTGGGAAAGTCGGCAAAAGTTGCTGCCGGCGCCGTTAAAACCGGCCCGGCGGGAACCACACGAGCACCGGTGGCCAGCCGGGGCGGCCAGTTGCGGTGGCTAGTTATCGACGCGGCGATAGACACCCCAGTTCCGTTTGGCCAGGGCCGTTAGGAATTGTTCGAAGAGCCCTCCTTGGGGGCCGAGCACGCCGATGCCGATCGTGTAGATCGACATCCGTTTGGCGGAGTTGCCGCGCGTGATCAGGTTCACGATATCGGCCGGGTTGTTGATGTTGCCCCCCTGAGGAACGCCATCTGTCAAGAAAAAGATCGCCTCGGCGTCAAAATGCAGCCCGGCTTCCAGGGCGTCGAACGACGCCGTATTGGTGCCTGTATCGAGTGAGTCGACCCACTGTGACGCGGCGTGTTTCATCGATGCGTTGGCCGGTACGAGATGTTTTTGCCAGGGGTAGACCTCGGCATTAAAAGCCACGACGCTGAATTGCGAATCGTCCGTCAGGCCGTCGATCGCCTGCAGCAACTCGCGCTTGGCGGCCATCAGACGCCCCCCCTGCAGCATGCTGCCAGAGGTGTCGATGATGAACACCATCCTCTGGGCGTAGATCGATAGACCGTAGTACTTCGGCTTGTCTTTCAACAGTTCGATGAGCGAGGCATCCTTGGTGTCCTTTTTCGGGATGGCGGCGACTAACTGAAAGCTCTTTTCGTTGGCCTTCCACCACTCGCGCCAGGGAGCAGTTTCGACGCCGAGGTTTTGGCCGGTCATTTCGGTCAGGTGTTTGACGATTTCGGCGCGGATCTCGCCCTGCACTTTTTCCAACAGGGCCACCAACTGGCCGATCGCCTTCGGGTCGCTGATTTTCATCAGTGCTTCGGCGACGGCGCGACGCAGGCCGAATTCCGCGGCAAAGACTTTCAGCCCGGCGAGCTTCGCTAACGGGGTGACATCCTCGGCCTGTCCACGACTGCCCAACTCGTCGGCCAGGGTCTCGACCATGATCAGGCCTTCATGCGTGCCGGCTCGCTTGTCCAGAAAAGCGCTCGTGTCCCGGAGGACGTCAGGCGACTGCGAGGAGAGCAGCACGGCCAACAGTTGCAACGTCGTCGGGTTGACCGCGTCGTAGCGGGTATCCTTGTTGGCCGTGACGAGCAGGTAGCGCGCGACTTCGGTGTCGTCATTAACTTCCAGCAGCAAATGGTAGGCGACGTCGCGGACCGACGGTTCGTCATCCCGCAGACCGACGGTGACCATCAGTCGGGCCGCCTCGACATTGCGATAGTTGGATAACTCTCGCAGCGCCGCGATGCGCTCGACCGGCTGCTTACTACGCAGCTTGACTTGAAGTTCGCGTTTGGCCGCGCGGAACTCGTCCTTCTCGATTTCCTCAGCAGTTTTGCTGGGCAGAGGTTTCTTGGGCTGCGCGGTCTTGGGAGGCGCGGCTTTCGTGGGGGCGGCTTTGTCCTGGGCCCGGACGTGTTTCGCCGGGCTGACGGCCACGATTAACAGCATCAGTGCCGCAACCACGGCTGGAATCCGCACGGACATTTGGGGCCTCCCACCGCGCCGGAACGCACGGCGTATTCAGGCTCGTCCCGCTGGAATGCGGGGGCCTATCTCTGCCGTCCATTCTGGACAGGGGTATCCGCCCGGTCAACGCTACCGGGGGGATGTCCTGTATACCGGCGGTCTGCCGCACGGCATATTGGCATTCGTCGACATTTGTAAGTACGCTCGTAATTGGGTGTTTTACGCCCTTGAATTGGCAACCGGGCACCGGTAGTTGAGCAGTGAATTCGCTGCCTAGGTTTGTGCGAGATTCGATTCCGCGAAACGACGCGGAAACGACCGTGCAAAAAATTTAAAAAGGTGATCAGAGGAGATAGACCATGGGCCGTCGGGTGTCAGCCCTCGGGTATGTCGTCGCCGTTTGTACGATCGGATGCGCCGTTCTTCTTTCGGCCGATGCGAGTTATGGCCAACAGGGACTGATTCCCAGCACCGGGTTCTTTGCCGGGGCGGTGGGTGGTATTTCGATCAATGCTGATGGTGTATTGGCCAATGCACAGCAGGATAATCTTCACAAGCTGCGCGACGTGCGGGTGAAGGCGTTGGCTGCGGTGCCGGGAGACCTGGCGCAGCCGACCGAGCTGCGGAAGATCTCTTTGCGTGGGCTGATGGCCACGATCGACGATTGCCGGCTCAAGAATCGCGACTTGCCGGATGATGTGAAATACCTGGCCGGTTTGCAGCGGCTGCGTTACGTCTTCGTCTATCCCGAACAGAACGACATCGTACTGGCCGGCTTTGGCGAAGGATGGAAGGTCGGCGAGTCGGGCGAGATCGTCGGCGCCAACACAGGCCGTGCCGTGCTGTTGCTCGATGATCTCTTGGTCGCGCTGCGTTCGGCGATGCAGGCCGCGCAGGGAGGCATCTCGTGCTCGATCGATCCGACGGCCGAAGGATTACGCCGCTATCAAGAGGCGATGAAGTATCAGCAAACGATCGGCGCCGATCCGCAAGCCACGCTGCGTGGCATCGAGCAAGAACTCGGGCCGCAGACGATCACGCTCACCGGCGTACCGGCGACCAGCCATTTCGCCCGCGTGCTGGTGGCCGCCGATTATCGCATGAAGCGGCTGGCGATGAACTTCGATCCGCCGCCGATCAACGGCCTGCCCAGCTATTTGCACATGGTGAAGCCCGGCTTGAAGGGCTCGGCCATGCCGCGTTGGTGGCTGGCCACGAACTACGAGCCGCTGCTGACCGACGCTGACGGTCTGGCCTGGGAACTGCGTGGGCCTGGTGTAAAGGCCATGACCGAGGAAGATTTCCTGCTCGAAAAC
>DASYDW010000043.1 GCA_036499395.1 Pirellulales bacterium | reverse complement strand
AATCTGAATGACAGAATGACGGAAAGGGTGTGCCGATCGCTTTGCCGCGTTGGTGATACTCGGCGTCATTCGACATTCGTCATTGTGTTTTCTTTAGACATTTGAAGATTAGGCATTCGTCATTGACGAAGCCCCTCGCTGGCGCTTCGGGCTGGTGTTTGCCCCTATTCACTGCCGTCTGCCCACATACATCCTCTGTGGTGCGAACGATTATCGAATTCGTTGTCGGGTCAGACCTGCCAGGCCGAGGGCGGCTAGAGCGATTGATGATGGTTCGGGGACGGCTTGGAATGGTACCTGGCCGATCAATTGTCCGGTCATCGTGAAGTCGGCGGTCAGCAGTGTGTTCAGCGGCGCCGGCAAGGTTGACGGCGTGATGTCGAACTTGATCGGCATCGTCAGACGCAGGTTCGAGCCGACGTGGTCGATCGTGCCCTGGCTGGCGTCGCCGTTCAGGGCGTTGGTCGCCGGCAATTGCGACGTGAAACCGAATCCGACCTGGTAACTCAGGCCGAGAATATTCGCGGTGTCGGTGATCGTAATTCCTTGGCCGGCCAGCGATTGTTGCAACGCCACGAGCGCCGCGCCGGTCGCGATGAAGTCGGTGATGTTGTCTTGCTTTAAGGTGGCCGTCAGCGACATGTCGGTCGTGCCGGAAACGGCAACCGTGACCTTCGTCGAATCGAAGTGCTGCGGATACGTGCCATTGCCTGTGGTCGGCAGGATCGGGCTTGTCAGGTCGACGGCGAAATTGCGAATCGCGACATTCAGATTGATGCCGGTCAGCGTGCCCAGGTTCAACGTCGAGATGCCGAGATTCAGCGAGCTGATATCGATCGGCGGGATCACCACGTTCTGCGCCGAGGTGAACACCATACCGTAATCGGCGGGCGCGGTACCGGATGCGCCGCCGACGCCGGGGGCGATGGCCAAGTTATTGCCGAGAAGTCCGGTCGCATTCGATGCTTGCGATTCACCGCCGCCAGGAAAGCCGATGCTGTACAGACCAAGATTCGTGGCCATGTTGCTCGGGGTGTTCGTCGCGGATTGGGCATAGAGTGACGATTCGCTTCCGTTGCCGTTAAGCCCTCCGGAGGCGAATTGCGGACCTTCGGTCAAGGGCGTACCGCTGATTTGGGCGGTCGCGGCGATAGCGATGCGGCTTTGCGTGGTGCTGTTGACGTTGACGTCAGTAAACGTCAAAGGCAATGCATGCGCGCGATGCGCCTCCGAAAGAACGAGAGCCGCAAAGAGTGCGGCAACGAATTGGATCTTGGTCATTAGCGATTCCTCGTGTCAAAAAAACTGGCGTCCCGAACGACCGCAATCGGGTGGTTTCGCCCGTGGCGAGCCCTCCGGTGGAGTTGGTTCCTAGCATACTAACTACGGCGCGCGATTGTAGAGCCTGGCTATGGGAATTCTGGGATTTTCGGGTAGCGCGATGTTACAGCGCTGGTGCCCTGATGGCGGGCAGATTCCCCGTGATCGCCGCCGGCCGATCGCATTCCAGAAATAGCCAGGCGGCTAGGAAATGATGTCGCGGATCGGGCTGCCGTAGTCGATCTCGAGCCGCTTGCGACCGGGCACCTCGAGACGGCGCGGGTCCAGCCCCAATTGCTGCAGCACCGTGGCGTGCAGGTCCGTGACGTAGTGCCGGTTTTCGACCGCATGAAATCCCAACTCGTCCGTGGCCCCGTGGACCACGCCCCGCTTGATCCCGCCACCGGCGAGCCACACCGAGAAGCCGTACGGATGATGGTCGCGGCCGTCGGAATTCTGCGCCCCGGGCGTGCGGCCGAACTCGGTGCCCCAGACGACCAACGTCTCGTCCAGCAGGCCGCGCTGCTTCAAGTCCTTTAGCAGGCCCGCGATTGGCTGATCGACTTGTTTGCAGAGCCGGGTGTGACCAACTTTGAGTTGACCGTGGGCATCCCACTCGCCGGCGCCGCCGTTACTGCCGTGAAAGATCTGCACGAAGCGGACGCCGCGCTCGACCAGCCGACGGGCGGCCAGACATTGCTGCCCGAAGGTCGCCGTCTCTTTCTGATCCAGGCCGTACATCGTTTGTGTTCGTTGCGTTTCATCCTCGAAGCGCACGACGTCCGGCACGGCCATCTGCATGCGAAACGCCAATTCGTACGATTTGATCCTGGCTCGCAGCCCGGCATCGTCGGGGTATTCGACGGCGGCGAGACGATTTAGTCGGCCGAGCAATTCGAATTCGCCGGCTTGCTCTTCGCGGAATACATCAGGCCCGGGCGCCGCGAACGGCAGCGGATTTTTCGGATCGATCGCCAGTTGCACGGCATTGTGTTCAGGGCCTAGATAGCTGGCGCCATGCCCACCGACTCCGCCGCAGCAATCGGCGATGGGGGTTCCCATAGCGACGAATTGCGGCAAGTCATCATTGAGCGACCCCAGTCCGTAATGCACCCACGAGCCGATCGTGGGGAAGAACCCCTCGAGCGAATGCCGGCCGGTGTGGAATTGCAGTTGCGCGCCGTGATTGTTGTCGGTGGTCCACATCGAGCGGACGATCGCCAGATCGTCGACGCAATCACCCAGGTGCGGCCACCAATCGCTGATCTCGATGCCGCTTTGCCCGCGCTTCTGATAGCCGACTTGGAGCGGAAAAATCTGTGGGTGAGGATGATGCAGACCGGGGACGATCTCGCGCAAGTTCTTTTTCGTCAGCGGCGATTCGACCGGATCCGGGAAAGGAGTCTCGGCAACGGTCTTGCCGGCGTATTGCGTCAGCGCCGGCTTCGGATCGAAGCTTTCCATGTGGCTGGTGCCGCCGATCATGAATAGCCAGATCACGTTTTTGACGCGCGGCGGGAAGTGGGGCAGACCGTTTGGAATTGCCGGGCTAGCTGCTGTTGCCTCGGCGGCGCGGGCCAGCGGATCGCGCGCGAGCATCGCCCCCAGGGCGAGCCCGGTGAAGCCCATGCCGACGTCGGCCAGGAACGTGCGGCGGTGAAGTCCTCGGCAGCCATTGTCGAGCGATTGTTTCATGGCCATGGGCTACCTCAGCGGATCGTGACGAAATCGTTGTGGTTCAATAACACGTGGACAAAATCTTCGCGGGCTCGCATCGCCGGATCGGTGGCGGGTTTCACGGCCGCGGCCTCGCCGCCGACGAACGCCGTAAGCTGCGACGCGTTGGCCAATCGCGCGGCTTGCGTCGTGAGGAACTGCGCCGAAATGGTTCGTTCTTGTTCAGTCGGTGAACGGGCAAGGATCTGCTCGAAGGCTGCGCCAATGAAACGTTCGATGGCAGCTTGCGCATTGGCATCCGGCTGTGATGCCGATTCAGGCTGCGTGGCAACTTCTTGCCAGAGCGTGCCGGCAAGCCGCCGCGATTGTTCGAGCGCGATCGGACTATTGGCGAGCGCCAAGGCCTGCTGTGGCACGACGCTTTCGCTGCGGCGGTAACATTCGCTGACGCTGGCCACGTCGAACAGCTTGAGGAAGGTCATCTGCTTTTCGTTCGCATGCTGGAAATACAAGCTGCGCCGCGGCACGGACAAACCCTGGGTGTGCTCTAGATCGGGGCCGCCGATGGTCGTGTCGAGTTGCCCTGCGACGCACAATACGCTGTCGCGGACGGTTTCGGCCTCCATGCGTCGTAGATTGGTGCGCCACAGCAGACGGTTATCGGGATCGATCGCACGGCGTGGGTCCTGCGGAGCGCTCGACGAGGTCATGCGATACGCCTGCGAGGTAACCATCAATCGATGGATGGCCTTCATACTCCAGTCCCGTTCCATGAGTTCTACGGCCAGCCAATCGAGCACTTGTTGATTCACCGGCGGTGCGCCACTCACACCAAAATTGAAGACCGTCGCGACAAGCGGCTCGCCGAAATGGCGCAGCCAGATGTGATTGATTGCGACTCGCGCCGTTAGCGGATTATTGCGCTCGGCGATCCACCGCGCGAGTGCCAGGCGACGCCCGGTGCTGGTGGCGGGATAAAGTTTGTCGAGCGGTGGATAGTCAGTGCGTTTTTCGGCTTCGGTGCGAGCTGTTTCCAGTTTTTGCTTCGCGGCGGCCAGGGCGTCTTCGGCCTTCTTGCGCTCTTGTTTGGCCTTGTCGTCGGGGGTGTCCGCGGGCGGAGCGGCTTGCAAAGCTGCCTCGGCGGTCATCACGGCTTCTTCGGCGGCGCAGATCGTGGCCCGATTCGTGGCCGCGATTGCCTCGGCCGTGCGTTGTGCAGTGTCGGCAGCAGGAGGTGTTGCATAGCGGGCGTTGTCAGCCGCGATCCGGGTGTCGAGACTGGCCAACTCGGCGGTGACCGTTGCCAGATGTTTGTTGGCATGCGTTGCGGCTGCGGTTTCGGTGGCGACAACTTGCTCGGCTGCACGCTGCGCTTCGACGGCTGTGCCGAGATTGGTCAGGGCAATGGCGCCATCGACGTCGATCGGCGCCGTGCATTTCGCCAACTGTTCGCGCGCTGCGGCGAGCTTCGTCGAGGCTTCGGCGGCGGCGGCTTTTGCTTTCTCAACCGCCGTGCGCGCTTGGCTGCGCAGCTCGTCGCGAAGATACGGCCGCAGGCCCGGGTTAAAGGTGCTGGCCGCCAGGCGTATTGGTTGAATCTTGAAGTCGCCGCCGAGTACCGTCGGCACCGCGGGTGCGAGCGGCTCGTCTTCCTTGGGCTGGCTTTCCTGCCCACGCACGAACAGGAACGTCTTGCGATCATGGTGGGCATCGTAGACGCGCGCGATACCGTCCAGCTCGATATTCGGCTGGCTGGGTGTGCGGTCGATGCGGACTTCGTACGGCTCGAAGATGGCGCGCAGCCGGTAATAGTCCTGCTGTGCGATGGGATCGTACATGTGATCGTGGCAGCGCGCACAGTTGAAGGTCAGGCCGAGGAATGCCTTGCCGGTGTGCTCGACGGTATTGTCGAGCCAGACGTTGCGATTGAAGCGAAACCAGTTGCGGGCCAGAAAGCCGGTGGCACGCAAAGTCTGTGGATCGTCGGGCGCGGCTTCATCGCCGGCCAACATATCGAGAATCATGCGGTCATAGCCACGGTCAGTATTGAGCGATTCGACGATCCAATCGCGCCAGTGCCAGATGTGCTGCTGGCTGTCACGTACTTCCTTGCCATAGCCGGCCCAGTCGGCATAGCGCCAGATATCCATCCAGTGGCGCGCCCAACGCTCGCCGTATTGCGGGCGGGCGAGCAATTGATCGACCACGCGCTCATAGGCGTCGGGCGAGTCGTCGGTGAGAAAGGCGCGCAGCTCGGCCCGCGTTGGCGGCAGGCCGATCAGGTCCAAGTAGACGCGCCGCAAGAGTGTTCCCTTGTCGGCCGAGGGGCTTGGCGAAAGTCCCTTACCCTCGCGCGCTTGCGTCAAAAAAGCGTCGATCGGATTCGCGATCGTGGCTGCCGGACCGGTCGCAGGCAGATCGGGGCGGACCGGCGCTTGAAAGGCCCAATGCTTGCGCGGATCTGGGGGGAGAGGTTCGCCGACAGGCGCGTCGGCGCCGGCGTCGATCCAGCGCCGCAGTAGAGAGACTTCTGCGTCGGAAAGGGCTTCGCCTTCGGCCGGCATGCGCCCTTCGGTGCGGGTTACCGCTGCGAGCAGCAGGCTTTCTGCGCTCTTGCCTGGAACGACGATGGCGCCGGCGTCCGCGCCGCGGCGAATCATGTCGCCAGTATCGAGACGCAATCCGGCTTCTTGCCGCAGGGCGCCATGGCAGGTCTGGCAATGCCGCACGAAAAGGGGTTTCACGTCGCGCGTGTAGTCGACAGTCGGTTGGTCCTCGTACGCTTGCCCAGCCCTGGGCCAAACGGCCAGGAGTAGAACGGCACTGAAGAGGAGGCGCAACAGCATCGGGGCAACCAGATCCATCGCGGGGGGCGACCGCGCCAGCAATGCCAGCGGGTCGCCTTTGGGGTGTCAGCAGAATCTCAGGCGGGAGCGCACGGTCCGAAATCACGGTATCGATCGGTCTGCCGCGGCGGGACGCACGCCCCTGCCGTTTTAGCAGAAGAAACTGCGTAAGTCACGAAAATCAGGCCCTGTCCGACGGGGTCGATAGCATCCGAGGCCGCGGCCTGGCAACCACTTAACGTCGCTGGCGTGGCTCGGGATCGGGGCTCGCGACATCCAAGATTGCTGGCACCCTTTCGGCCGATTTCCGGCACCCGGACTAGAGCCTTACGACCACTACAACCGATACAGCAGATGTAATCCGCAAAGTTTCGCGCGATTGTGCCGCATGACGAATACGGCGAGGCCCCGGGCTTTCGCCTTCGTGGCCTGATTCGGGACATGCGATTTTTTTAAGGATCGCGGGGGAATGAACCTACGGCACCTAACGAGCCTGGCGACGATGCTCGTCGCCGGTGTGTGCGTGGCAGCAGAGCCGACGCCGGACACGGCGCGGCCGTACGTGCATAGCGCGCTCGTAGCTTCTGCCCAGCGGCGGCAAAGGGCCGCGCCCAATCAGATTCGTCCCGCGGCGTTCAACGATCCGCAGCCTGCCGCTGCAGGACAACGCAAGCCGGGCGCGCGCATGGAAATGATGGCGTACGATCAGCCGACCTACACGCGGGATCGATTCGCCCAAAAAGAACCCGTCGAGACGCCCGCCGAAGGTAACGACAAGCCGTCCGATCCTTTCTCCGATCCGGAACCGACCGATCAACCGGCTGAGCAACCTGCCGAGATGCCGGCCGAAGCGCCCCCGGAACTGGCGCCCGACGCTGCGCCGCCAGGTGCTGAACCCGCCGCTCAGGAACCTGCGGCACGGCCGGGGGACGATCTGTTCACCGTGCCCCCCTCGGACAAGCAACCTGACGAGGCGATGCCCGGCCGGGAAGGTGCGAACAACAACTTGCCGTTTGTTGATCCTGGCGCGCCGCCGCGCCGGACCCCAGCGCCGCGCGAGCAAGTTCCGACACGCGAGATGGCACCGCGCGGCGAGTTCGTACCGACACCGGAACCGGACCAAGGTCCAACGAACGAGCCTTACTACGGCGAATACGGCCTGACCTATGACGACGATGGATTCGCCGACAGTTGTATGTCGTGCGCCGAGTCAGCCGGCTGCGGCAGCATGTGGGACAACTACTGCCCACCTCCGTTGAACCTGCGCATTCCATGTGGTTCGTGGGTGAACATGGAATATCTGATGTGGTGGAGTCGCGGGGCGTCGTTGCCGCCATTGGCGACCACGGGTTCGCAAGGCGGGGCGCTCGACGATCCGAACGTGAAGATCCTGTTCGGCGACGATCGCGTCGACAACGGGATTCGCTCCGGCGGACGATTGAACATCGGTACCTGGTTCAACGCGAGGCAAACGTTCGGCATCGGGGCGTCGTTCATCGGCCTGCAGAATATGGCCAGCAACTTTACGGCCGTTTCGGACGGGACGACGACCCTAGCCCGACCCTACTTCGATACGCAGACTAACTCGCCCAACGCATTTGTCATCGCACAGTCGGGCTTACTCTCGGGCGGAATCCGCGTGCGCACGACCGATAGCTTTGTCGCGGGGGACACTTACCTGCGGCAAGTCTTGGCCGCCGGTCCACGACGAAGAGTGGACTTGATCTACGGCTGGCGCTATTTGGAACTGGACGATTCGGTGGGCATCGACGATCACTCGGTGTCGATCGATCCCAACAATCCGCAGGTGCCGCTGGGGACGACGCTGGTCGGCTTCGACGGATTTCGCGCCACGAACAAATTCAACGGCGGCCAGATCGGCATCATGACCGAGCGCCGCCGCGGCATCTGGTCGTTGAACACCGTGGCCAAGGTCTCGTTGGGCAACATGCGGCAAACCGTGCTGATCAACGGTTACAGCAGCACGACTGTGCCGGGGCAAACGCCGGCCAACTTCGTAGGGGACCTGTTCGCGCAACAGAGCAACATTGGCCGGTATGACCGCAATGTCTTCGCGGCCATTCCCGAAGTGACGCTCAACCTGGGCTGCCAAATCACGCCCCGCATGCGCGCGACGTTTGGCTATTCGCTGATCTGGATCAGCAACGTCGTGCAGGCCGGGCGACAGATCGACACCAACGTCGACCTGTCACAATCCAGCAGCTTCAGCGCTCCCACGTTTACCTGGCAGCAGAATACCTACTGGCTGCAAGGTATGAACTTTGGCTTGAACTTCACGTTCTAGCCGCGGTACACAACCGTCACATCGCCGCAACGATCGAAGCGGACGACGACGCGGTAACCGCAGCACCAGTCGTAGGTCACAACGCCGCGGCTGAGCAGGCCGCACTTGCTGTCGACAGCCGGGCAGCCTTCGCAGCAGGCCGGCAAGCAGACCGGTACATCCACCGGGCAGCAAGTGACAGGGTTCACGACCTTGAGCACGGTCTTGACCGCCGGCTTGCAGCTATCGCAGCAAGTCTTGCCACAGGTGCGATCGATGTAGCGGATGCACGGTTCGGGGCAGCAAGGCTTTACCGGAGTAGCACAAGTCTGAGCGGCACAGGCCGGAGCGCCACAGCTGGGACCGGCAGCCGCGGCGGCGCTGGCCGCACGCAGACGCGAGAGGGCTGCACTCGCGCTCGCGACGAACAAGCCTTGGCTGACGATAATGGCGACGGCGATCAGCAAGGACCAGGCCGGCAGGCTGTGCCCCGATTTCGTCAAAGTGTGTGATTTCTTGGCAAAGGTCATTGTGTGCCTCCCTGTCGTCGTTTCTGTGGCCCACGAGTGTCGTTGCGGCACTGGCCGAAAGCACTCGCGTTCGCGTTAGTTTCAGGCGTTTGCGGCACTGCGCTCGCGTTGCGCCTGAGACCCAAGTGGATTGAACTTCTGAGTAAACATCGCATATCAGGCGAGGCTGGCAAGTCCCCTTCTCCCTCGGATAGAGGGTGTACGGCGAAAAAAACGACCCGGGGTAAATCCATCCATGGGGTGAAACGGGGACGAATCTTCCGACGAGTCCGGAAGTTACGCGCCATCGGGGGCACGTTGTGAATGGCACCGAACAACGCAGAAATTACCGGTCATTTTTGCAATTGCCGGTTTGCCTGTCTTGCGAAGTCGACCTATGTTTTCGCTGGCGGGCGCCGTTCTCTCTGCGCGCCGCCGACCATTCACGCGTATTCCCACGTACTCGATCCGTTCCGCTCCCCGAGGCTCTCGGCGAGCCGCTATTCGCGCATTGACCCAATCCGTAGACCAATAGCGAACGATCGAAATTATGATGGACGAAAGCCGGGGCCAGGTCACGCGATTTGTCGACGAATTGCGCCAAGCCGGCGACGATTTCGATCAGTTCGTCAGCCAACAGCTCGATCATCTCGAATCGCTACAGGCGACGATTGTCGATCGCGAGCAGAAGCTCGAGTCTGATCGCGCCGAGTTGCGCCGCCAACTGGACAGTCTGCAGCAGGCGCAACAGCGCTTGGACGCAGCCAGCGCGGCCGCCGAAAGCGCGGCGAAGAAATGGCTGGCGAACTCCCAACTCGAAGCCGAGGCGCCGGCGCCTGCGGATCATGGTCAGCCACTGACGAAAGTGATCGCCGAGCTGCAATCCGAGCGGACCAGGCTTGGCGAAGTGCTGGCCGCGAATCAGGCACACGCGGAGGCGCAATTTCATGCGTTGGCACAGTCGGCAACCGCCGAGTTGGCACAAGCCCGCTCGGATCTGCAAGCGGCCAGCGAAGAGCTATCGCGCGAGCGGCAGCGTTTCGCCGAAGAGAGCGCGGCATTGATCCTTGCCGCCGCGACACGTCCGGCACCTGTCGAAGTAGAGCCTGCGCCGATTACGACTCCGGAACCAGAGGCAGCCAAGTCCGAGCCGGCCCCGGCGCAATCGCCGGTCGCGCAATCGATTGAGCCCGCACCCGTCGAACCTGCGATCGTTGCGGCACCTGCGCCCTCGGGCACTGACGTAAAACCGGCGCCCGCCAGCGACGGAGGCGCCGGATGGTGGGGCGAGTTGCAAGAGTTGCGTCGCGGACTATCGAAGGGGAACGCCAAGTCGCCGGATCACCGTGTGAACGGAGCCGCCGCGCGAACCAACGCTGGTGAAGAGCGTGTCCTGGGAAAGATCTTAAACGACTGCCAGGCGATACAAGGCGAGCTTTCCGCGCACGCCGCCCGATCAACACCCAGTAAGTAAAACGATTCAGAGGACGTAACACACGGCAATGGTCGCTTCACGTCAAGATCCACCGGCGTTTCCGTTGCCCGCAGCCGTTCCCAATGCGTCGCAAGCGCCTGCGCGGCGCCGATCGGACGAGGTCCTGTCGATCGGCAAAAGCGCGACGGGCAGCGACCCGGCCGAACAACTCGGTCAGCTCGACGACGCGGTGTTCGAGGCGATTGCCGGCCGTGCCGAAGCGCTCGATGGGCTTCGGCAGCTATGGCCCGAGATCAAGGCCAAGCTAGGCACGCGGCTGGTGGACGAATCACGCGATCAATACGTGCGCTACGCGCTGCGTGTGTGGCGTGAATCTCTCGCCGGTGCCGAGCTGCGCAATCCGACGGCGGCGCTGGCCGTGATCGACGTCATGTCACTGTTGTTCGACGAGTAACAACACGACATTGCTGTTGTTTCAACGAGTAACAACACAAGGTTACTTCTGTTCGACGAGTGACAGCATGTCGCGAAAGCGGCGGAACAAGTAGGCGCTATCGTGCGGCCCTGAGGAAGCCTCGGGGTGGTACTGCACACTGAAAGCCGGCAGCTCGCGATGCTTCACGCCTTCGATCGTGTTGTCGTTCAAGTTGCGGTGCGTGATCTCGAGCGCCGAGGGCAACGATTCCTCGTCGACGGCAAAGCCGTGATTCTGGGCCGTGATTTCGACGGCGCCCGTTTCGAGGTTTAACACTGGCTGGTTCGCGCCGCGATGGCCGAACTTGAGCTTGAATGTCTTGGCGCCGCAAGCCAGTGACAGCAGTTGATGCCCTAGGCAGATGCCGAAAACCGGCACCTGGCCGAGCAGCCCACGAATGGTTTGCGCAGCGTATTCGAGCGGTTCCGGATCACCCGGGCCATTGGAAAGGAACACGCCGTCGGGCTTGTGTTCGAGCACTTGGGCACTGGAAAACGTGCCCGGCAGGATCGTCACGCGGCATCCCTGATCGAACAGATGCCGGGCGATATTCCATTTCATGCCGTAGTCGATCGCCACAATGTGTGGACTCGTGTCGCCGAGCATGGGCTGCTGGGAAGGCGCATCACCGTCATCCGCTAGTCTTGTCCACCGGCTGAGCGACTCGGTCCAGGTCCTCGGCTCGGTCGGAACGACCTCGCGCACCAGATCGCGTCCGACCAGTCCACGGCTGGCCTTGGCCTTGGCGACCAGGCTGGCATCATCGAGATCCGTAGTCGACAGGACACCCTTCATGGCGCCACGGCTGCGAATATGTCGCACCAGGGCCCGCGTATCGATGCCGGCCAGTCCTAACACGCCGGCTGCGGCTAAATATTCGTGCAGCCCACCATTGGAGCGAAAATTACTCGTTCGCCGGCTGAGCTGCCGCACGACGAACCCGGACAGATGCGGGCGGCCGCTTTCGACATCCTCGGCGTTGACGCCATAGTTGCCGATCTCGGGATAGGTCATCGTCACGATCTGACCGCGATAGCTGGGGTCGGTAACGATTTCCTGATAGCCGGACATCGACGTGTTGAAGCAGACTTCACCGTCGACTTCGCCGGTCGCGCCGAACGAAGTACCGGTGTAGACCGTGCCATCTTCCAGGGCCAGCTTCGCGATCGGAGGAGTGCTCATGCGAGGCGTTCGTTCCGCTTGAGAATTTTTTTCGAAGTTCCGTCGAATCAATTTTGCCGAGTTGTGTGAGCGATCGGACTGATCCTCGCGGCGCTATTTGGTCATATCGCACCGCGCTTTCTAGCGCGATTAAAGTCGCGCTAGGGGACATCCCGATACCCTCCTAGTGGCTGTGGGTCTCCGGAGCGTCGCCAAATGTGGCTCGCCCTGGACAGCCTATATGAGGGTCCTTGCCCCGGCGAGCAAGGGCCCTCTGTTTTTGCGCTCGTGGGTAACTTCCGAGCGCACCGATACCCTGCCTGTCGCGTGTGGTGATTCCGGGAAAGATTATAGGCCCGGAAGCCCTCGGCGCGTAGCACCGCGGATTGCTCCCAGGGGATGGTCCGCAGATTGCGCAGAGGGACGCAGATTCAAGACGGGGGCGATGCGAGTCGTCTGCACAGGCTCGTGCGGGCCGGTGGTTTGCGCGAAATCCCAGTTTGCTTAATCTGCGAAAATCTGCGGATAAATGTGATTTCGCTAGCCTGAGACGGGGCGGGCTGCGCGTTCGGTCTTGGCTTCGCGTGCTTCTTGTCCCAGGCAGCGGCCGATTTGCCGTACCGCCTGGCGGAGCCGGCTTTCGTTCTCGACCAGTGCCATGCGCAAGTAGCCTTCGCCGGCCGGGCCAAAGCCTGAGCCAGGGCTGACGGCGACGTCCCCCTCTTCGAGCAGCTTCATGGCAAAGCTGAGCGTATCCATCCGCTGCCGCCAGACGTCGGGAATCTGGGCCCACACGAACATGCCGGCCCGCGGGGGCGTGATGTCCCAACCGATGCGGCGCAGCCCCTCGACTAGCACGTCGCGGCGGTGCTGATAGATCGCTGCCTGCGATTCGACCGCGGCCTCGGTATGACGCAGCGCCACGATCGCGGCGACCTGGATGGCCTGGAACATGCCGTAATCGTAGTAAGCCTTGATTGTGCCCAGGGCCCGCACCATTTCCGGATTGCCGGCGCAGAATCCGACGCGCCAGCCGGCCATGTTGTATCCCTTGCTCATCGTGGTGAACTCGACACCGACGTCCACCGCTCCGGGCGCGGCCAGAAAGCTTGGCGGGCGATATCCATCGAACGCCACGTCGACGTAAGCCGCGTCACTGATCACCATAAAGCCGTAACGGCGCGCCAGCTTCACCACGTCAACGAAGAATTCCGGCTCAACCGTAACGCTCGACGGATTGTGCGGGTAGTTGATGATCAACAGCTTCGGCGAAGGATGCAGATGCTGGCAGGTGTAGGCCACGTTCGAAAGGAACTTCTCGCAATCGGCCACCTCGAGCGTAATGACGTTTCCGGACGCCAGCGTCA
Organism: Pirellulales bacterium; assembly: GCA_036499395.1. Taxonomy (NCBI): domain Bacteria; kingdom Pseudomonadati; phylum Planctomycetota; class Planctomycetia; order Pirellulales; species Pirellulales bacterium. The sequence goes on along the minus strand of DASYDW010000043.1, from coordinate 3,823 downwards.
CCGCGTGGGCATGGGCGGGAAATGTCGGCGCGGGAACGATGGCCGTATCACCGGGCCCCATCAGGGCCAGACACATGTGACTGAAGCCTTCTTTCGAGCCAAGGCAGACGATGATCTCGCTTTCGGGATCAAGCCGTACGCCCCAGCGCTTCAAATATTTGCTGGCCACTTCACGGCGCAGATTGGCGATGCCGAGCGATTGACTGTAGCCGTGGGCCGTGGGATCGCGGGCCGCTTCGACCAGCTTCTCGATCACCAGGTCCTGCGGCGGGTCAGTCGGGTTACCCATGCCCAGGTCGATCACGTCGTCGCCGGCGCGGCGCTTCTTGTACAACAGCGCGTTAATCCGTCCAAACAGGTAGGGGGGCAAACGGCTCATCCGTTCGGCCAGCCTGACCTTGAAAGGGGAAAAGTTGTCGTCCGCAGGATGCGACGCAGAGGGATCGTTCATCGGGGAAACCCGGGCAAAGATTGGGGGCGGCGCAGCGTGCGGGCTGCATTCTTCAAGGATACAACTTTCGTAACGACTGGAAAACGGGCGGAATGGGCCGCGTCGTCGTTATATCGGTCGGAAATCGCCCCGAATCGCTCGCCGGGGACCGGGACACGCGTGCGAGGCACGACCTGCACGTTCGACCGGTAAGAGTGCCGAGCCAGCCGTATAGGTTCGCAGCATTACGTCGGGCAAATGAGCCACCGCGGCCTGCAGCGAATTTAGGCGGGCAGAATTTTCTTGACGACACTTGTCGTTCGCTTATGATGACGACAGACGACGACTGTCGTCAGCGGGGCGATAACCCGAAGGTGTTTCCGTGGTGATGAAAAAACCAGACTCGGCACTGACTGCCACTCAGCATGAAATCCTCGAGGTCGTCTGGTCGTTCGCGACCGGAGCAACGGTGACTGAGATCTGGGACGCGATCTCGGCACGCCGCGCGGTGACGCGAACGACGATCCTGAACCTGGTCGACCGGCTGGAGAAGCGGCGCTGGCTGAAGCGTCACAAGGCGGACGACGGATTTCGATACACGGCCGCCATGGATCGCGACGCGACGGCCCAACTGTTGGCCCACGAGTTTGTGGATGGCTTTTTCGGCGGCTCGGCCAGCAGCCTGGTGATGAGCCTGCTGGGCAACAAGCGCGTGACGGCGGCCGAGCTAGAGAATTTGCGGCGCCTGCTCGACGCGCCGTCAGGCAAAGGTGACGCACCGAAGGAGAATTCCTGATGTCGATGTCGATGGTTTCGCTTGTAACCGGTTGGCAGTTGTATTGGGGAAGCGTTGCGCTCGGCTCGCTCGGCGCCTGTGGTGCGGCGCTATTAGCGAGATGGTTGCTGCGCAAACGCTCGGCCCCGGTGAAACATGCGTTGCTGCTGGCTGGGCTGTATGCGACGGCGCTCGCGCCGGTGCTGTTGTTTGGCGCCCTGGTGCTCGGCCACGGCTGGCGGCTTCACGTCGAGCGGCCCTGGATCGAGATCGCCAGCGCTACGCCGCGCTTCGTCCGTGCGACCACGGCTGAACCTTCGCCTGAGCCGGTAGCTGCAACGCAGATCGCGAAAATGCCGGAAGCCGCGGCTCAGCCGGCGGCTCGTCCGGAAGTGGGCGCGCCGGCTGCATTGGAGAGCAAATCGCCGACTGCCGCATCGTGGATGTCTCGGCTGACAGAGTTTCAGGTAAAACGTCAGCCCGACGGCCGTACGATCGTCGATCAACCGCTGCTTCCTCGGCTGCTGGGGCTGGTTGTCTTTGCCTGGTGGATCGGAACGTTGGTCGGCCTCGTGCGATTGGCTTGGGGAACGCGGGTGCTGCGCCGGCTGAAGCGCACGCTCATAGCGCCCGCGGATCCTCGCATCGCGGCTACTCTGGCCGCCTGCCTGGGCGAAGCACGCGTGCGTCGTCGCGTGGAAATTCGCGAATCGGCCGCGGCGCCTGCGCCGTTGTCTTTCGGTTTGTGGCGGCCGACGATCGTATTACCGGCCCATATGGCGACGCGGCTGGATGACGAGCAGTTGCGTCTGGTCGTCGCCCATGAAGTGGCGCATGTGGTGCGGCGCGATCATCGCGTGGCATTGGTGGAACGTCTGACGAGCGCCGCCTTCTGGTGGAATCCTTTGGTGCGCGCGGTCAATCGGGGATTGTCCTCGGAGCGCGAGCAAATCTGCGACGACTATGCCGCGGCTACGCCCGGCGAGCGCCGGAGATTGGCCGAGGTGCTGGTGCTGATCGCTGAGTGGAGCGCGGCCGCGCCACTGCGCATCGGCGGCGCTACGGCGCTGGTGGACGACGCCCGCGATGACCTGGCCACACGTGTGACACGGCTGGTCGAGAATAAGCCGCGGGCGATGCGCGTCACGTTGCGCGCGGCGCTCGGGTTAGCAGCGTTTGCTGTTGCTGTGGGGGGCGTCGTGCTGTTCTCAGCGCTGCGTGCCGCGCCGTACGAGCGTTTTCAGGCGACCCCGGCGCAAACGGCGATCATTAACGAGCTACGCCCGCGCGATTTTCTCATCATCGAGGGAATTCTTGGTTTTCAAGTCGGCACGACCGGATTTCATGCGAGCAATGAGGATGTGGCCCGGCTGGCCGAGCTGGGGAACATCGACGAATTGAGCCTGGGGGGCGAAGATCTCACGGAAGATTGCCTGGTGTCGATCGGGCGGATGGACTCGCTGCGAAATCTGTCTTTGTCATTTCCGTTCACGACCGCGGCGCTAAAACACGTCGCTCGATTACCGAACCTGGAAGAACTATCGGTCTCGTCCCCGAGTTTGGCGGACGATGGGCTTTTGATCCTGGCCGAGCTACCAAAGCTTGGCACCCTGCGTTTGAACGGCACGAGCGTCTCGGATGCCGGCCTGCAGACGCTGGCGGAGTTCCCATCGCTTGTTTCCGTGAACATCAACAATAACCGGCTACGCATCACCGACGTCGCATTGGCCGGTATCGCGCGTTGCCCGCGCCTGACGCAGCTCGCAATTTCGTCCGACGGGATTAAAGACACCGGTTTGCAAAGTTTGGCCAGGTGCCGGTCACTCACTGCTGTTGATCTGCAAGGTGCCGGCTTTACCGACGACGGATTGTCGACCGTGGCGAGCCTGCCGAACCTCAGGATGCTAACGCTCCAAAGCGATCGGCTGACCGGCGCCGGCCTGCGACATTTGCAGGCGGCCGCAGGCTTAGAATGGCTGCGCCTGCGCGACTGCCCGCTGATCACCAACGATAGCTTGGCCGCAGTCGGCGAGCTTACGCAACTGTTTCGGCTGTCGCTCCAAAGCAAAGTGCTGACCGATGCCGGACTGGCACACTTGAAAAACCTGACCGGCCTGTGGGAACTAGAGATCGATGGTCCCAAGTTTACCGGCGATGGGCTGAAGTACTTAGTCGCGTGCCAGAACATCACCGAAATCCGAGCCCAGGGAGAACGGATCGACGATTCGATCTTCGTCCCGTTGAACGAGTTTTCCAAGCTGCGGCAGATCGTAGTAGGCGCGGGTCAGCCGACGAATCGCCTTTCCGGCGTCACGAATGCAGGGTTGGCGAAGCTGAAGTCGCCGAGTTTGCAGATTGCGATGTTCGCGCGTACAGCGATCACGAACGACGGGCTGGTGGCGCTCGACGCGCTGCCGAATCTATCGATTGCGCATTTCCCCTTTTCGTCCGACGTGAATCCGCCGATCTGGACCCGTGGGACGCAGAGGGTTAACCGACCGCCGCGGCACGGTGTGGCCGGCGTACGCGACGCGACACCAAGGCTCCCTCCGCTCGGCGATGCGCAAGTCGTGGCGAACGATGCGTTGATCGCGGAATTGAAAAAGACATTCGGTCCG
>DASYDW010000042.1 GCA_036499395.1 Pirellulales bacterium | reverse complement strand
TTTTAGTCATACCGGCATTATCCGTGCACCGCCTCAGATCGCAAGCAGGCTTTGCTTGCACCGGTGGGGGTCGTATGGCAGTTTCCGCCGCGTTCGCGCCGGGCTATGCGTCCCATTCGCGGAAATTAGCTGCCTTAGCTCAGTGGTAGAGCACCTCATTGGTAATGAGGAGGTCGAGTGTTCAATCCACTCAGGCAGCACCATCTTTTTGGCAGTATTCCGAACCGCTCCCCGGATTCCCCCCCGTCTCATAATACAAAGGTCAACCCTTATGAGACGCACTCTCTGTCTCGGCCAAACGTGTGTCTGGCGTATACCCAATCGATGCAATGATTGTGCTGGTGGTTAAAGTCGATACTTTCGCACACCCTAGCTGGCGTTCTCGTCAAACAGACCGTTATGCGAATTGTTCATTGCGGCCCGCTTAGACGGGTACGGGGGACTTCATTCGACCGGAATTACTTAGATACCCGCACGAAATTTTTTGTAGTTTCCCCAAGCGCATTTGAAGCAGAGCAAAATCGCAAACAGCAATGCCAGACCCCAATATCAAAGATCGCGTCATATCGTTAGGGCCTGGGCTAGCAGCAATTCCAGAGAGGCTGCTACTAGCGCACGCTCGCGGTGAAGTTTTGTTTATTGCGGGCGCTGGCATATCTCGTCCGGCAAACCTTCCAGATTTTCGAGAGTTGGTTCTCGCCGTCTATGCCGACCTCGACACCGCAACACATGCGGTCATGTCTCGTATTCCAAGGACGGCGTGCAACAACTGGGACACAGACTTAAGCGGTCTTAACAATTTGCAGTCTGCCGAGGTGCGTCGGTTCATCGTTGGCGACTATGACGTCGTTCTAGGTTTGCTCGAACGCAGGATGGACGGCCAAGACAGTGGATCGGGCAGCGTTCGGAACACTATTGCAAACAAGCTTCGACCTGCCGGAGTTCGGCCAGCGCCCATCCATCGTTCATTGATGCGGCTCGCAGACCGTGGTGGCGTGCAGACAATTGTAACCACCAACTTTGATTTGCTTCTAGAGGTCGCTGCACGAGGATCGCGCCCACCTGTCCAAAGTTACGCGCTCGGAGGGATTCCCCGGCCAGGGCGGAGGATGAGTTTTGCAGGCGTGCTTCACATTCACGGGGCGCTAGAACCTGATCCCGCACGCATCTCCGACTTGGTTGTATCCGATCAAGACTTCGGTGAGTTCTACCTGCGCCGTCGGACCGTTCCAGATTTTATCTATGATGCAGCTCGACTATTCCACTTGGTTCTCGTTGGCTACAGCGCCAATGATCCACCAATGCGGTATCTGCTAAATGCCGTAGCGGCGGATGGCACACGATTTGACGACTTAAGAGAACGATTTACTTTTGTTGGAGCGAATGCTCCCGACCCAATTGGCCTAGAGGACTGGAAGGGAAGAGGGATAACTCCGATAAGTTACAACGTAGAGAACGAGCACAGCGCGCTTAGCAACACTCTTGACCGTTGGGCGCGTCTGTCTGCCATCAACGGCAAGCGCAAGTTTGTCGATGCCGCAGTAAAGCGAATCGTCAAATCCGCTCGCGCTACTTCGTCCGACGCCGATAGAGATTTATTTGATCACCTGTTTAGGCGAAGCGACACTAACGAACGCGTACGACTAGCGGCCGTCGCCTCACGCAACAAGGCGGACCTCGGTTGGCTCGATGCCATATCCGCAACTGCTGCCGAATCCGATCAAGAGCGGCGCCGATGACACCGAGATGGACGAACCTAACCGACCAAGAAAGGGGCGCACACCGAGCAGCGATTGCGTTTCTAGAGGACAGACTATGCGACACATCAACGGTCGATTGGGCACTACATCTAAGTCCTAACGACAAAGCTAAACGAGCTGCATTACTTGATTTATTGGACGGAGCCAGAGGGACAAAAATTGGCGAACCTTGGCGTTCCGCATGGCGTCTAATTGAGGAAAGCTGGAACAACTCGACCGGTGATGATCTCTCGCACACCAAAGTTTACGATATTAAACACCGACTTGAAGACGGAGACAGGTCTGGCATTACGGTCGCCGCAATTACGCAATTGGTAGCGCCTCGCCCTAATATCGAATCGTTTTCCAACTCTCGGCGCTTCCTAGTCAAGCGTCCGAAACACGTAAAGTCGGTAGAACAATTATTCTCAGTTCGACTTACGAGCGGGCGGCTCATTGACCCACACCTAATCGGTCTACAAAAAATTGCGGATGTTCCATTTTTTGGAGAACTAGCTAATGCCCTCGACGCCGTGGTGGTTTCCGGTCTCGACATCGCAAGGCGGTTTGGATGGAGCGAAAATAAACAATTATGGCGCATGGGCCACCTCCACCGCGTTTACTACGTCGCCAAACGCGATAGCGATGGTAGCGACCACGATCCCGATGAATTTGAACGTGGAATAGCGCCGTCTGTGAAGCTTTTGCACTATGTTGTGTCCCACCTTGCTGAAATCGATCTGGCAAGTGCGACCCGACACACTCAACGTTGGAAGCAACTAGCGTCACCTCTGCACCTACGGCTTTGGGCCGCCATATCACGAGATTCGCGGATTACCGTTGCAGACGAAGTTGCTCAATTTCTTTTGTCCGCAGCCGACCAATACTTCTGGGATCAAAATATTAACCCAGAAATAGCAGAGGTCCGCGCTTTGCGGTTCGCCGAGTTCTCAGCAACTGATCAAAGGGCCATCATAAAGCGCATACGAAAGCGCCCACCCCGCAGTCAGTGGCCTCGCAGTTCAGAGGCAGACCTCCTCGAAAACGCCCGTACCTATTGGGCAGTCCGCGAGTTACGACGCATACAAATTGCTGGGGCAACGCTTCCTGCACTTGATAATAAGTGGCTATCTTCTGAGATTGGCAAATTTCCTGAACTAGCCAACATGTCTCGTGTCGATGATGGCTTTATGGGCGGAGCTACCGTTCAGTGGGTTTCGCCAAAGCCGGACGCTCGATATGACCTTATGATTGGCGAACACCGCCTGAAGACGCTCGAATCTGCACTAACGTCGGCGCGTATCGGATGGAACGATGATCCTGCCGAACGGGCATCGGACTGGATCAGGCAGAAGGGGAACTATCAAAAGATTCTGGCTGATTTGGAAACCTTGCCCGACGGTGGATCAGCCTTCGCAAAAATATGGAATAGATTTGGTTGGGCACATTCACCGATTGACCAAGGCAACATTGAGGATTTGCTACAGCCGTCCGAAATCGACAGAGTTTTGTTGCAACTTATTAAGCTACAAGATTCCACCATCAGCAATGCCATTGACGGAATATCGAATTGGCTTTCGACATGGAAACAACTGCTTGCAACTCGTCCAGACGGCTTGGTGATGTGGCACAGAGTTTGGCCCCTCGCTGTTCGAGCCACTAACGAAAGGAAACCTACCACTGAACAAACCGACCTCCAGACGGTTGCCCGCACGACGAACGATAAGGAACCATTAGACCTAGACACGCTAAATACCCCGGCAGCCAAGCTCGTGGATGTATTTTACGCACGATGTCCGACAATTCACGGCGAAGAACACCCATTCGCGGTCGATGGCTTGTTAAAAGCTATGCGCGATACAATTATCGCGGCTCCCGGCCGTGCAGGTCTAATCGTCAAGCATCGCTTAATTGGGAATTTGAACTATTTTCTTCGTGCGGACGAAAACTGGACAAGAGATCATCTGATAACACCACTAATGTCTGAGAATGTTGAAGCACTCGCTCTATGGCGCGCAATAGCTCGGCAAACGCACTTTAACAAAGTGCTGACGATCATAGGCAGCGCCATGACCGAGCGCGCGACCGATCCACGACTAGGACGCGAAACACGACAGTCACTAGTGTTCAGCCTAGTAATCGAATGCCTTAATTCTCTGCGGGACGCTCGCACCCCAGCCGTTCCGTACGCTCGCATCCAACAAATGATACGCACCATAGACGATGAAGTGCGAGCACATGGAGCAAATGCAATACAACGATACGTACGTGACGTCTCAGCAAAATCCGAAGATGATTCTACACCACCATCCGCCGAAGAACTATTTAGGTTAGCTGCTCGACCATTTCTTCAACAAGTTTGGCCACAAGAACAATCGCTTTCAGCACCGGGAACTAGTCGCGCCTTCGCCGATCTACCTGCAACGGCTCGGGACGCATTTGCGGAAGCTGTAGATACGATTGAGCGGTTTCTCGTACCTTTTGAATGTTGGTCAATGCTCGACTATGGATTATACGGCGACGAAGACGGAGAGCCGAAGCTTGCCAATATCGACAATGCGGCTAAGGCGTCCGCATTCTTGCGGCTTCTTCATCGAACAATCGGCACTACGGAAACTTCGACAATTCCGATGGACCTCGGTGAGGCTCTAAATCAAGTTCGCAAGGTCGCACCTAGTTTGGTTGAAACGCCGATATTTCGTCGTCTCGCAACGGCCGCACGGCGAGTCTAGAAATGGCCACCGTAGTTCGTTGTAGGTAGTTGATGCGGAGAAAGGACGTTGCGGCAGAAGGTGTCAGAAGCTAGATAGGTCAGTGAGGAGACATTCGTTTCCCTAACCCGCGGTGTTAGCCCCTTCGGCATTGGCATTCTGGAAATGGTGGACGCCCCTGTCAACGCCACCAAGCCTTACGACGCTTGACCCGGTTGTTGTGCTACAACGCCTCGTTACCAGTGCCCCTGTTCGTGTTGATGCGTTACCCCACGAACACGGCATCTATGCTCTGCATAATCATGCAGGAGCGATTCGTTACATTGGGATAACCAAAGCGGACAAGTACGGCTTTTATGGCCGGATCAACAACCGACATGTAAGCGGGTCGGAAAGCCGAAGTCACAAGTTCTCTCACGCATACAACACTGGCCGCTTATGGCGAGCCAACAAAGATGATCGCCCCGACGCTCGCTTGGCGAAAAACTTGCGTACAGCACTAGTCAGGCGACATTGCCGCGCAACATTTCTGAGTTTGCCACCCGCGCTCTGGGTTGAACTGCCAGAATTGGAAATCGCGGTACAGGCTATAGCGCCCGCAGGCATGTTTGATTGGGGTGGCAAAAGGGGCTTCATCTGCCTGCCCGAACCGACACAGCTCGTTGACGCACTGCTGGACGAACTCTGCTTCACACCTGAGCAACGTGCTGCGGTGGACCGACAGGCCGCGTTACATGCAACCAGCCAGTTAGCCTCCGTTTAGATCGAGCAGGCACACCTGTACGGCTGCGAAACGGTAGTAGCTGCCCAACCGCGCCGTCAGAAAGCAATACACCTAGCTGGACACGCTTCCCGGATTTTCCCTGGATTTGGGTGCCGGTTAGCGCCGTTCGGTGCCTGCTTGAGCTTGATGTTACGGAGGCGTTTAGCTACTAACCCGCTGACTTATCAGCACAAAGCTGCCTTAGCTCAGTGGTAGAGCACCTCATTGGTAATGAGGAGGTCGAGTGTTCAATCCACTCAGGCAGCACCATCGCTTCCGACCCCCGCAGTTTTCCCGGCGCCTTCTCTGTAAGTTCTCGCCTTGGTTGACGGGCAGCCATGCAGCGGCTTGCGGCATCTTGCCCACATCGTGGGGCGGTGCGATCAATCCGGCAACGGGTCGCGCCAAAAATCCCGATTACAGAGGAAACGGAACGCGCCGCCTGTCGCGGCAATCGACATCGACACGAGCAGTGACAGCATGCCATCGGGGCGATGGCGCGCGCGTCCAAAAACACTGACAACAATGCGGGGCACATCATGACGACAACGAATACGACGGCGGCAAAGCAAGGCTGGTACCGCTGGGTACAACTGGCGCTCGGCATCTTGTGCATGGCCGCGGTGGCGAACCTACAATATGGCTGGGCGTTGTTCGTCAATCCGATCGATGCCGCGCATGGCTGGGGCAAGGCGGCGATCCAGGTCGCCTTCACCATTTTCGTCCTGACCGAAACCTGGCTCATTCCGTTTGAAGGTTATGTCGCCGACCGTTTCGGCTCGCGCGTCGGTGTCATTTTCGGCGGCGCCCTGTGCGGCATCGCCTGGTGGATGAATTCGTTCGCCGCCTCGCTCACCATTCTTTACATCGCCGCCGCGATTGGCGGCCTCGGCGTCGGCGCGGTCGTCAGCAGCTGCTTCGGCAATGCGCTGCGCTGGTTTCCCGACCGCCGCGGACTGGCCATGGGCCTCACCGCGTCG
>DASYDW010000041.1 GCA_036499395.1 Pirellulales bacterium | reverse complement strand
CGCCACGCTGAAGGCGATTGGTTATCCGCGCAAATTCCTGTCGCGGCTGGTCCTGCAACAGGCGCTGATCCTGGCGGTGGCCGGTTTCGTGCCTGGCTTGATCCTGGCCGAGTTGCTGTATCGACTGACCGAACATATGACGCACATCTCGATCGAAATGACGCTCGCACGCGCCTCGGCCGTGTTACTGCTATCGGTCGCAATGTGCGCAATCTCGGGCATGGCCTCGTTAGCAAAAGTCCATTCGGCAGACCCCGCCGACCTGTTTTAATTTTTTGTACTCACCGATTGCCGATTACCAGCGACTAACTACTAACCGCTCTCTACTGCCCGCTGCTCTCCGCCTACTGCCCACTATTCTTCATGCCCCGACAACGCATACCGCTGGCTTGGAAAAACCTGGTACATCAGCCGCGGCGGCTGATTGTCGCGGTGTGCGGGATCGGCTTTGCCGTGGTGCTGATGTTCATGCAGTTGGGATTTCGCAATGCCCTGTTCGACAGCACCGTGGCCTTGCACCGGTTGCTCGATGCTGACCTGGTTCTAACGAGTACGGCACGCTACACGCTTTCGGTGAAAGAAACGTTCAGCCGGCGGCGTCTGGCGCAAGCCCTTGGCTGTCCCAAGATTGCCGCGGCGTGGCCCCTGTACATCGAAACGGGACAATCGATCTGGAAGAATCCGGAAACCGGCCAGGGGCATCCCATTCGAGTGTTGGCCTTCGACCCCCGCGACCCGGTGTTGCCGATCGATGCCGCCGCCGCGGCGGAGTTGCAAATGCCCGGTACGCTGCTGCTGGATCGCCGCTCGAAAGAGGATTACGGCACGCCGCAGATCGGGGATAAGATTGAGCTCGCGGATCACGTCACGCGCATTGTCGGCACGTTCGACTTGGGAACCGACTTTGCCAATGACGGCAACGTGATCATGAGCAGCGATCAATACCGCTCGTACTTTTCCATCCCCGGCTCTCGACATGACAAGCTGGCCGAGGTGGACGTCGGTCTGTTGAAAGTCAAACCGGGCGTGGCGGTAACAGATGCCTTGCACGAATTGCAGGCCACGCTGCCCGAAGACGTGAGCGTCATGACCGGTCAGCAGTTCGTCGACCAGGAACTGACTTTTTGGCGTCGCAGCACGCCGATCGGCTTCATCTTCGGTTTGGGGACTGTGATGGGGTTTATCGTGGGGGTCGTGATCTGTTATCAAATCCTTTATTCCGACGTCGACGATCATATGGCCGAATTCGCCACCCTGAAGGCGATGGGCTACCAGAACAATTATTTTGTCGCGCTAGTACTGCAGGAATCGCTGTGGCTGTCGCTGTTCGGCTTTGCCCCGGGCGTCCTGGTCGCGACACTGCTGTACACAAGCCTGGGGCACCTGACGGGCCTGCTGCTCAACTTAACCGCGTCGCGCGTGATAGGTGTCTTGCTGATGACGATCGCCATGTGCATCGTCTCCGGCTGCCTGGCCCTACGTCGCGTGTTCCAGGCCGATCCGGCCGAGTTGTTTTGAAGCGACCGTGGCCATGGGGAGAATCGTGATGTCGCTCATACTACGCAGGCCATGCGTCTATCTCGTATTTCTTGGACTCGCTTTGCAAGTTACTGATGCCCCCGGCGAGCCGCCAAAGCCTGGCGCTGTCGCCATCAAGATCGATGACCTGAACGCAGACCGGGTGCAGATCATCGGAATGACGGGTAAGGCTGTACGGCATCCCGTGAAAATTCGTGGCAGATGGCGTACTCCCCAAATACCTGAGAAACTTAGCAATCTTTACTTCGACGTGACTCATGTCGAAGGCGAGGCGGTTGAGCGGGCTATCACCTTTCGTGACTACGATCTTCACCCGATGACGAACGAAGGAACGGCGGGCGCGCGCGATGGGCACACTTGGAATTGGATCGCATCTGCTTATGGCGATCTGAAGCCGCCTGAATTTCATCCGGGTGAGGATTGGGAGTTCATCGGAATGGAAAAACTGGAAACCATACTCGATCCACACGACTGGGACGGACCGATCGTCGCTACCAATCAGCGACCGGGCTTCGATACGCGCTTCATATATTTCCGCGCACGTCAATTTCCAGCGGCGCAACAGGCGCCGACGCCGAATTCAAAAGTCGCACAATAAGAACGAGGCGACTAGCCGTCCCTCCAGTACCATTTCGCACGTTTATTCATGATGCGTTTCCGCCGCCGATCAAAAACTAAAGGTCACCCCCAGGTCTTTGCCACCAGCGTCAATCCCGCGCTGCGCGGCCGGGATGGCGATCGCAATCTGTGCGTGCGCATCGAGGACCTGAATCACTGGTACGGCACCGGCGAGCTGCGCAAACAGGTGCTGTTCGATAATGGCTTGGAACTAGCGCGCGGCGAAATCGTGATCATGACCGGCCCTTCCGGCTCGGGCAAAACGACGCTGCTGACTTTGATCGGCGCCTTGCGCACCGTGCAAGAAGGGAGCATCGAGGTGCTCGGCAACGAGTTGGCCGGGCTCGATAGCCAGGCCCTGACCGAGATGCGCCGCAATATCGGCTTCATCTTCCAGGCTCATAATCTCTTCGAATCTCTCAGCGCGCGGCAGAACGTCCGCATGGCGCTCGAGTTGAAATCCATTCCGCGTGACGAGGCCGACGGTCGCGCCGCAGAACTGCTAGAACTGTTGGGCCTGGGCAAACGGCTCGACTACAAGCCCGAGTCACTCTCAGGCGGGCAGCGGCAGCGCGTGGCGATCGCCCGGGCTTTGGCCAATCGTCCGCAACTGGTGCTGGCCGACGAACCGACCGCGGCACTGGACAAACAATCCGGCCGCGATGTTGTTGATCTCCTCAAGAAAATTGCCAAGGAGGAGCTGACGACGATCCTGATCGTTACGCATGATAACCGCATCCTGGACGTCGCCGACCGCATCGTGAACATGGTCGACGGTCGCGTCATCTCGGACGTGGTAGTCAGCGAAGCAGCCGTGATTTGCGAATTCCTGCGCAAGAGCGAAGTCTTCTCGTCGCTCGACCCGCGCACCCTTTCCGATGTGGCGGACAAGATGGGGCTCGAGACGCATCCGGCCGGCACGGTGCTGGTGCGCCAAGGGGATCCCGGCGACAAGTTTTACCTGATCCGCTCCGGCACGGCCGTGGTGACAGTCGCTGACGGGGACCGCACGCGCGAGCTGGCGAAGCTGCGCGAAGGGGACTTTTTCGGCGAGGCGGCATTGATCAGCGGCGCGCCGCGCAATGCGACCGTAACGGCCACCGAAGAGGTCGACCTATGCACGCTGGGCAACAAGGACTTTCAGGACGTGCTCGAAGCGAGCGCTCCGTTCAAGGAGCAACTGCTGAGCATTCTCTTTTCTCGGCAGTAGTCCGGCCCGACGGTTGCTAAACGCGGGCAGCGCCGCCGCTCGACTTCGGATGGCCGTTCTCGACGAGCGGCTCGGCATGCTGAATGGCATGCGGCTCGGCAACCAGCGGCGTCCCGCCGACGCGGCCGTATAACAATTCCTCCTGGACACGATGCCGCGGCTCATCCCCGGTGCGTTGGGCGCGATAGTGCGTGCCGTCGGGACATAGAATGCGCGACTTCACGTTGTCGCGCAAATAAGCCGGCAAGATCTCCTCCAGAATCCGTTCGCGTGGTTTCGTGGCATTGATCGGAAACATCACTTCCACGCGGCGGTAAAAATTACGCGGCATCCAATCGGCGCTGGCCAGGTAGATCTGCGCTTCATCATCGGGACTGAAGACGTACAACCGGCTGTGTTCGAGGAATCGGTCGACGACGCTGCGGACGCGGATGTTCTCCGAGATGCCTGGCATTCCGGGTCGCAGACAGCAGACTCCGCGCACCACCAGGTCGATCGGCACGCCCGCCTGGCTGGCTCGGTATAGCGCCTCGATGACGCGATAATCGACCAGCGCGTTCAGCTTGGCGAAGATGCGCGACTTTTGGCCCGACCGGGCCCTGCGCGTCTGCTCTTCGATCAATTCGATCGTACCGCGATGCAAGTCCCCCGGAGCAACCACTAGCTTGCGCCATTGATGCCCCTGCGAATAACCGGTTAATAGGTTGAACAGCGCCGAGGCGTCGGCCACGATATCTTCGTCGGCCGTAAAAAGCCCCAGGTCGGTGTACAGCATCGCGGTCGTTGGGTTGTAGTTGCCGGTCCCCAGATGGACATACCGGCGCACGACGTTCCCTTCCTGGCGAACGACCAGTGACAATTTGCAATGGGTCTTAAGATCGAGGAAACCGAACACCACGTGGACACCGGCCCGCTCTAGTTGTCGCGCCCAACTGACGTTGTTTGCTTCGTCGAAGCGGGCTTTCAGTTCGACCAATGCCGTGACGTGCTTGCCATTCTCCGCGGCCGCGATCAGGGCCCGGGTCACCGGCGAATCGCCGCTGGTCCGATAAAGCGTTTGCTTAATGGCCAGCACGTTCGGATCGAGCGCCGCGCGGCTGACGAATTCGACCACCGGCTCGAACGAATCGAAGGGGTGGTGGACCAGCATGTCCTGCCGGCGGATCGCCGCGAAAATATCCTCATTACCGCGACGGCCGCGCGGCGGGCGAGGCGTGAACGGCAAATCACGCAAATGCTCATGCCCCGGCACCCGCGCCAGTTCCGTCATGGCGGTCAAATCGAGTGGCCCGGGAATGCGGTATAACTCGCTGTACGAATCGGCCGTGGCGTCCCCTTCCTTGATCTCCTCGGGCTCGACGATCATGCGAATCAGGGCTTCGCTGACGTCGGCCGCCACTTCCAAGCGCACCGCTTGGCCACGCTGCCGTTCGCGCAAGCGTTTCTCGATCAGCCGCAACATGTCGTCCGACTCTTGCTCGAGCAACTCCACGTCGCTGTCGCGCGTGATGCGAAATGTCGTGCTCGACAACACGTCGAAACCGCCGAACAATTCAGGCAGCCGCGCCGAGATCGCATCCTCAAGCAGCGTGAATTGCAGATCATCCCCCTGCCCCAACGCCACCAGCCGCGGCAAGACTTGCGGCAATTGCACCACGGCGAACAGATGCGCCGGCCCCAGTCCGGTCCGCCGGTCCAATAGCGCCGCCAGGTAGAGTGCACGATTGTGGTAGCGCGGGCTGGGATGGGCCGGATCGACCGCCATCGGCGTCAGCACGGGAAAGGCACGTTCGGCGAAAAAGCGGTCGACCACGGCGCGCTGGTCGCCGTTCAGCTCTTCGTTCTTCAGCAGACGAAAACCGTGTTCGGCAAGCGCCGGGCGGACGGATTCGTTCCAGCAACGGTACTGCGCTGCGACCAGCTCTTGCGTACGGACCGCGATCCGCTGCAACTGCGAAATTGGCCGCAAGCCGTCCGGCGAGTAATCCTGCGGCGCCAGGTCGCCAAACGCCTGCTCGCGCAGCCCGGCCACGCGAATCATGAAGAATTCGTCCAAGTTCGAGCTGAAGATCGACAGGAACTTGACCCGTTCAAACAGCGGGTTCGTTTCGTCCTCGGCTTCTTCCAGGACGCGCGCGTTGAACTCCAACCAGCTCAATTCGCGGTTGATGAAATGCTCGGCCAGAAAAGATTGTTCGCTCACATTTTCCTCGGTCGTCTGGCCCTGGCAGGTCCTTCAAGTAATCCTAGTTTTTCTGCCGCCGTCGTCGCGATAATCCGCGACTGCCAAGGCGATCCCGGTGCCAAACTGCCTGCTTAAACGGCACAGTCGGCCTCCCACGGCCCACCTATCTTACCGCCCGCCCCGCGATAGGTATATTGACACTTCCTGCTCTCGCCGCCGCTCAATCGATTCCTGCCGATAATTGAACCGCAACATGCCACTGGACTCTTCCTCGCCTGACGATTGGCCCTCGCGCGTTTCCCTCTGCGCGGGTATGGCCTGCCTGCTGGAAGCGACCGCGCCGAAGCCGGGCAATGTCCATCGCGGCGCCGATTTCGAGGGGCTCACGTATCTGGATTTCGCGACTAGCGCCCTGATGATCGGACCCTCGATTGCGAGCGCGGCCGCTGGGGGACGATTGGGGCGTTCGGTACGTGATTGTATCGCAGCGACCCGCACCGCCGTGGCCACGAATACAAACCTAGGAGCCGTGCTGCTGTTGGTGCCGCTAGCCATGGTGCCACGCGACGCTTCACTCGCCGCGGGCGTGTCACGAGTGCTCGCCGACCTTGACGCCAATGACGCGCAGCTCGTGTACGACGCAATTCGGCTGGCGCAGCCCGGCGGCATGGGGCACGTCGACGAGGCCGACGTCAGCGGCCCAGCCCCGGACAACCTTCGGCACGCGATGCAATTGGCGGCCGACCGCGACCTGATCGCGCGACAATACACGACCGACTTTGCCGACGTCTTCGATCTCGTGGTGCCAGCGCTGCGAGTTGGAGTCGAGGCCCGCTGGCCGCTGGCCGACACGATCGTTCACGCGCACCTGGTCACGATGAGCCGGCATCCCGACAGCCTGATCGCACGAAAGTGCGGCCTATCGACTGCGGAGCAAGCCACGCGCATGGCCCAGCGTATCCTCGAAATTGGCCGCCCTGGCGACCAGGCGTATCACGAGGCGGCTTCCGATTTCGATTTCTGGTTGCGCGCGGACGGGCATCGCCGGAATCCTGGCACCACGGCTGACCTGATCACGGCGGGTTTGTTCGTCGCGCTACGCGAGGCCATAATCGAACTGCCGCTGCGATTTTACGCGGCCTGAACGACTTCCCTCAGAAAACCGGTACCGATCGAGTGGCCGAAAAGTATCACGTGCGGATCGCCAAAGAAGCGCTCGTCTTTAGCGCCGCGCATTTCATCACGTTCGCCGGCAATATCTGCGAGCGTCTGCACGGGCACAACTATAAGGTCGCGGCCGAAGTTCACGGCCCGCTCGACGAAAACCAATACGTCGTCGACTTTATCGCAGTGCGTGATGCGCTGCGTGGAATCGTCGACGAACTCGACCATCACATGCTTTTGCCCATCGATCATCCGCAGATCAGGGTTTCGGCCGGCGAGCGAAACGTCGAGGTGACGTTTGAGGACCGCCGCTGGAGCTTCCCGCGCGAAGATTGCGTCCTACTGCCGGTGGCCAATACGACGGCCGAATTATTGGCGCGCTACATTGGCCACCGTCTGCAAGAGGACCTCGCACGACGGACCGGCGTCCGCCCCGACCGACTGCTAGTGGCGGTCGATGAGTGCGAAGGGCAATGGGGCGTATGGGAATGTGACGGCAAGTAGAAAGCCTGCCAATACTGACCTCTCGACGAAAGATCCATTCAGTACTGTCCTGGCAATCGAGGACCATCAATGCTCGACCGAAGACACTTTCTCGGCGCTGTTGGCACCGGACTGTTAGGTGCATCGCTGGCTCGCGCGACTGAGCCTACTGCGAATGCCGCCGCAAAGAAAAAGCTGGCCATCGTTACGACCGAGTGGCGCTATCATTCGCACGCCTGGCACATGGGCGAGCGGTTTCTGGTGGGCTATCCTCACAACGGCGCCTGGCATCAGCCTCCGTTCGAAGTTGTGTCGGCCTATGTCGACCAATTTCCGGAAAACGACCTCAGCCGGAAACGCGCCGCGGAGTTCGGCTTCAAGATTTATCCCTCGGTGGCCGAAGCATTGCGGGCCGGACGCAAGCAATTGGCCGTTGACGCGGTGCTCGTCATCGGTGAGCACGGCAATTATCCCGATAACGAACTCGGGCAGAAGAAATATCCGCGTTACGAGTTCTTCAAGCAGGCTACCGATGTATTTCGTGCCGACGGCCGCGCGGTGCCGATGTTTAACGACAAGCATCTGTCGTGGAAATGGGAGTGGGCCAAGGAAATGGTCGACACCTCCCGCGCGCTCAATTTCCCCTTCATGGCTGGCTCCTCTCTCCCGGTGACATGGCGCATGCCGTCGATCGATATGCCGTACGGTGCCGAGGTGGAAGAAGTAATGTGCCTGGCGATCGGCGCGGTGGATAGCTACGACTTTCACGCGCTGGAGGTCATTCAGTGCATGGCCGAGCGCCGTCGCGGCGGCGAGACAGGCGTGGTCACCATGCAAGCCCTGCGCGGTGACGCGGTGTGGAAAGCGCTCGACGCAGGCGGTTGGAGCGCCGGCGGTTGGGATCCGGAGCTCTTTGCTGCCTGCCTCACTCGAACACAGACATTGGCCCAGCCCGAGTCGTTTAGCGATCGCTACCCGACCCCGGCCCAGATTCGCGAGTGGGTCAAAGAACCCGTTTGCTACCGATTCGAGTACGCCGATGGGTTGAAGGCGACGATGCTTTTGATGAACGGGCTGGTCAACGATTTCACGTTCGCGGCCCGCTTGAAAGGTCAGTCCGAGCCGCTGTCGACGCTGTTCTACCTGCCCCCGACGCCCAACGTCACATACTCGGCCGAACTGATGTCCAAGGCCGAGCAGACTTTCGTCACCGGCAAACCGCCCTACCCCCTCGAGCGCACGCTGCTCACGTCAGGCTTGGTTGCGGCCGGCATGCTATCGTTGGGTACAGGGCAGAAGCGGATCGAGACGCCACACCTGAATGTCCGCTACCAGACCCCGCGCGAGTCTACCTTCGCGCAAAGTTGACCTAACACACGCCGCGCTCATGACGACCGACTACAACGCCATCTCGCGCGAGTACCAGCTCTCGAAGCTGCAGCCCTGGCGAGCCCACATCGAGGCGTATTCGTTGTTAGGACTGGTCGGCGACCTGACGGGGCAATCCGTTCTGGACGTCGCCTGCGGCGAAGGATTCTACACCCGGCTGTTACATGGCCAGGGGGCGGCGACGGCCGTTGGCGTAGATCTCTCGCAGGGAATGATCGAGCTTGCCCGCGAACAGGAAGCGGCCCGCCCGCTGGGCATCCGGTACGAAGTGGCCGACGCCACGAACATGAATCTCGGCACGCAGTTCGACGTGGTGTCGGCGGCCTACCTGCTGAACTACGCGCACAACCGGACGGATTTGGCCGCGATGTGCCGAGGGATCGCCCACGCACTGCGGCCAGGCGGGCGATTCGTGACGGTCAACTCCAGCCCGCTGCTCGATTTTTGCCAAGCCCCCTCATTCCGAAAATACGGCTTCGAAACAAAAATCGCCGAAGGTCCGACGGAAGGGGCGCCGATCACCTGGACCTTTCATCTGGCGAACGGCTCGTTCTCGATCGAGAACTATTTCCTCGATCGGCAAGCTCACGAAGAGGCACTCTCAGCAGCCGGCTTTCGCGAAATTCGCTGGCACCCGTCACGGCTCGAACCGGCCGGACTCGAACGCTTCGGCTCCGACCTGTGGGAAGACTTCCTGTCGCACCCCCCGATTGCGCTCATCGAGTGCGTCAAGTAGCCGCGTCGGAACATTTCGGCAAACAAGTGCTCATGCTCACAAATTCGCTAATGTATTCCTTTTTTGCTTGCTATCTCTGCCGCACCATCACTAAACTGCCGGTGGAAACAGAAGCACCTAAGGGGTTGGGCGTACGCCCTCTCCGCGGCAAATGAAGTGGCACGCAGGCAATGGCTCACTCGCGCGCTAATACGCTCGCGTCTGTACAGCTGACGCGGCGCCCTCCGAAGACACTTTCGGGCGCCGGCGCGGCTTATTGCTTTCTTTCGCGACCTTTTCTATCGCGACGCTTTCTTCCGCGGCCGTGGTGCCATTCGCACCACACTCGTCCGACGCGTTTCTGCCAAGGCTTCGTCATTCATTCGTCATCTGTCCGTGCCTTGGTAACGATCGTCGTGACGTGCGATCCGCAATATGGGAACAAATGCGGCCCCCATGCAAATTCGCTGCGCTGCATCTCGATCCTGCCAGGGGAACGCTACTGATCCTGAACACGTCTAAGTGCCAAGCACGCATGACGGGTCGATGACAGTAGCTCTCATTCCTCGTTCTTTTCGGCGACCCCTCGTGCGATTCTAGTCGTGGCCCGTCCCCCCTGGACGGCAGCCATCATTGTTCGTCTGTGCATCGCTCTGTGGGCTGGCGTGCTTCATTCATAAAAAGCCACGTCTGCAGAACTTCTTGCGTCGCGTCTAAATTCTCATCCGTTTCATTTTCATTCTGTGGGGTCAAGCTAATGTTTGCTACAAAATCAACCAAGTCGGCGCTAGCGGCGCCTCGTGCCATCGAATTACTTTCCGCGGTTCTGTGCGCCGCGATTTCCGCTGCGGCCGTAATACTCGTCGCCGCCCCGGCGCGGGCCGACTTCATCTTCGACCCAGGGTCGTTCAGCGGGGGGAGTGTTTCAATCACCGGCAGTACGGGGATCATCGGCCGGCCCGGCAATACCATCATCGTGGCCAATGGCGAAACCGGACTGTTCTTTTTCAATGGCCCCAGCCATCCCATCGACGTCGCCATTGCCGCGTTGCAGCGCAATGTGGGCGGCATTCTCGACTTCACGCTCCCGGTATCTCCGGGCGCCGTGACCGTCGTCAATGGAAACACCGACGGCATCCTCGGCGGCTGGGCCACGAATAATCAAACCGACTGGGTTACCGTCAACGGCCCCAGTCCCGGTCTCCTCACTCCCTTGACGAACTACTCAAACGATACCTGGGCTGTCGGCAATCAAACCACGGTGACAACCGCCGACGTCGTGCCCGCCGATGCCACGACAACCACGCTGCGGTTCAATGCGGCCGGAGCAATGCCGGTCACGCTCGCCGATACGGCAGGACAAACCAATACGCTTACCTCGGGCGGAATCCTCATCAGTCCGAACGTTGGCGCCGCCGATACTGCGATCGTCGCAGCGGTCGGCGGGGCGTCCCTTACGTCGGGCAATGGGCAGGACGTGATCGTGCATCAGGGCAATACGCTTGGCAACTTCACGCTCGGGGCCACGATCGTCGACAATGGTGCCACCGCCGTCGGGCTGACCAAGGCCGGTGACGGAACGATGATCTTGCCCCCGACCGTCGCCAACACTTACACCGGTCCCACGAGTATCGTTGCCGGCACGCTGGTCGTCAGTTCGTTGGCGAACGGCGGCAGCCCTAGCGCCATCGGTCAATCGAGCAATGCCGCCAGTAATTTTTGGCTGAATCGTGGCGCGCTCAACTACGTGGGTAGCGGGGCCACGACCGACCGGTTGTTCACC
The DNA here is from genome assembly GCA_036499395.1 of Pirellulales bacterium. Taxonomy (NCBI): domain Bacteria; kingdom Pseudomonadati; phylum Planctomycetota; class Planctomycetia; order Pirellulales; species Pirellulales bacterium. The sequence continues at coordinate 50,878 of DASYDW010000041.1, read as the reverse complement.
CTAGGCTCGATCGGTACCCTCGCATCGTCAGGCGCCGGGCCGATCGCTTTTACCAACAGTGGCCCGCTGGCTTTCACATTCAACGGCGCCTCGGACGATCTCGTGCTGGCCGGCACCAACACAGGCAACAATGCGTTTGCGCCGCTCTATACCGACTCGGCTTCGAGCGGACCAAATCCGCTCGTCGCCCATAACATGCTGGAAAAGGACGGTGCCGGCACCTGGAGCGTGACCAACGCCAACACTTTCTCAGGCGGTACCACGATCAACGGCGGCACGCTGCTGGCCGAAAATCACACGGGTTCCGCCTTCGGGTCCGGCCCTGTCACGGTCAACGCCGGCGGAACGCTCGGCGGCGACGGCGCCGTCACGGGCGCCATTAGCTTCATCGGTGGCATATTGTCGCCGGGTAATGGCATCGGCACGTTGACGCTCGGCGCAACGACGTTCGACGCTGCCGCGCAGCTAACCTATCAACTCGGCGCGCCGAACATCGTCGGCGGCGGAATCAACGATCTGACCGAGGTGCATGGTAATCTCATGCTCAACGGCCAGTTGATCATTCCTGTCTCCGATGGAATGGGAATCGGCACGTATCGCTTGTTCGACTACACCGGCACGCTCACGAACGATGGCTTCTCGATCGGTCATTTGCCGCTAGGCGTGACGGGCTTTCTGGATTTCTCAGTCCCGCACCAGGTAAATCTGGATATCACGGCCGTGCCCGAGCCATCGACCTGGCTACTCGGCGCGTTGGGCGCGCTTCTTTGCATTATCCCGCGCCGGCCGAGGTGCATGCTGCCCATGCGGTTGCGATTCCTGGTCGGGATCTCGGCGTTGATTACCGTCGCGATTGGGGGCATAGCGAGCGCGGCCCCGGTAAGCATGGCTGTCATGGGAGACAGCATCAACCTGCTCACGCCCACGTACGACACGTCCTGGGTCGTGCAATTGCAAAACGCCGGCGCCATCACGGCTCATGATTACGCCTTCGACGGGGCCACCTCGACCGACGTCGTTAACTCGCAACTAGCACCGGTCGTATCACTCGCCCAGCAAGGCCAGATCACGGATTCGGTCCTAGTCGTGGGAACCAACGACATTGGTCCTTATGGTCCAAACGCCGCCTATCTGTTTCTCGATGGGGGCGATCCGACGCCGATCATCAACACCGCCGTCGCGAATATCGAGCATGCCATCTCGTCAATCGCTGCGGCCAATCCGAACGTTCATCAGGTGATCGCCAATCTGCCTGACATGACCGTCACGCCACTCATCCAAGAGTTAGAGCAGGGCTATAACCTTGGCCCCGCGGTCGTTCAGAAAGCAATCGACATCACAAATTCGATCAACTCGCAAATCGAGCAATTCGCACTGGATCGGCACATTCCCGTGATCGACCTGTTCAAAGCCTCGGAAGTACTCACGCCGCTCTACCCGTGGAACTTCGGCGGACACACATTTGATACGGCTTACGCCGGCAACGGCTTCGACATCCTCACGCAACCAGAAGGCATCATCTCAAATGCGATCTCGATTGCGTTCAACGACGCCTACGGGCAGCACTTGCCCATTTTCAGCGACCAGCAAATCGTGCAAACGGCCGGCTTCACGCCCGACAGTGGAACGACCTACTACGATGCGGCGCAGTTCGTGATCACGCCCGAGCCGTCGGCGCTCGTGCTCTTGGCGATCGGTGCGTTGGCCCTGATGGGCCGAAGGCGCAATAATTGCTAAGACATGACGATTGCCCACCGCTCGGTGAATAATTCCTGAAGCCGGTCTCAATGCCCCGGTATTGAAGCCGGGATGTGCTGCAAAACATGACTCTCGGTGCCGCTAGCTACTCGTCGAAAGCGGCGCCGAGAGTCGCGCAATTTCACAGCGGCGTATCGTCCGAGGCCGCCTCGATCTCATTCAGCGCCCGGTCGATCGTATGCTCGACAGCTTTGTAGTCCGGCACCTCGCGTGCTTCAATCTGATCCTGCAGAGCTTCGAAGCTCTCACGCAGCGCCCGCCGCGCCGTGCTGATCATCTCCCAGTCGGAACGGGGCAGATTGCTGTCGCGGGCGATCTTGCCAATGTGCTCAAGGACGATCTCGGCTTCGTCGAGCGGCCGGCGAGCCTCGTCCGGCTTCCCCTGCTCGATCGCGGACTTGATGCGGCTGTCGTACTCGCGCAATCGCTTCACGACAGCGGCATAGTCGGCCGGTAATTCCATGTCGGCTTCCGTGATTCCGTCATGGGCGTGCGTCTGCTGCCCATGACCGTGCTTGTGGTCGTGCAGGTGCGCCGTCGCCTTGTGCGTCTCAGGTGTTTGGACCGTCTGAGGAGAGTTTCGGTCACATCCACAGATCGTGACAATCAGGCACAGAAAGTACATTCGCATTGTCGAGGTAGCATCCCGGTCAAAGGTGTTCACAACGATGCACCACCAGGTCGCATCATGAAAAGTCCGTCGCGCCACATTGCACATAGGTGAGCCGCCACGCCACGGCTTGGTTCTACACAAAGTATAGACCGCGTTGCCGGGCATTCCACCGATTGATCCACCCGGCGTATTTGTTTGAAATGTGACCGCATCACCGCCTGCTGCGCAGGGGAACTGCAAAGTCTCGAATCTGCGCCTCGTCTTGTGTAGCCCGCCTCTGCGAGGCCGGGACCTGATCGTGGTACTCCTGGGTCGCAGGTCCCGGCTACCGACTTTGGAGTTCTCCTGGTCTGCTGCGGCAGACGTTTGGCGGCGCGCGCCGCGACTGATAGACTGGCAGCCAAAGCGTTTTCGTCCGCCCGCGCACCAGGATTCGCACCACCAGGAAATTCAGCATGCCCAGCCCTGCCCTTGCCCGTTTTGTACTTTTGTCGCTTGCGAGCATCGCCCTGTCGACGCTGTCGGGTGCAATCGCCGGCGCCGCTGATAACGCAAAGGATTCCGAAAAGATGCTTGTATTTGTCGGCACGTACACGAGCGGCCCAGACGAGGGTGTCTTCACCTGCGAACTCGATACCACGACCGGCGCACTCAAGAAGCTCTCCGCCAGCGGAAACGTCAAGGGGGCGTCGTTCGTGGCGCTGCATCCCAATCACAAGTTCTTGTACGCCGTCAGCGAAGTTGCCGACTACAAGGACAGCAACAGCGGCGCAGTCGCCTCGTTCGCGCTCGATCCCACTAACGGCAAGCTCACACCACTGAACCATCAATCGTCGACGAGCGCCGGCCCCTGCCACCTGGTCGTCGATCGACAGGGCAAGAACGTGCTGGTCGCCAACTACGGCGGAGGAACGGCTGCCGCGCTGCCGATCCAGGCGGATGGAAAGCTGGCGCCGGCCTCGAGCACCGTTCGTCACACCGGATCGAGCGTCGATAAGAGCCGGCAAGAAGGACCGCATCCACACTCGATTAACCTCGACGCGGCGAACCGCTTTGCCTTCGTCGCCGACCTGGGAACTGACAAGGTGATGGTTTATCGCTTTGATCCAGCGAAGGGAACGCTCACTCCCAATGATCCGCCGGCCGTTGATTTGCCTCCCGGTTCCGGGCCTAGGCACTTTGCCTTTCACCCTAGTGGCAACTTCGCCTACGTCATTAACGAATTGGCGTCGACGATCACCCCCTTTACCTACGACGGCGAGCGCGGCGTGCTGAAAACCCTGTCCCCGAAGGCCACGGTCAGCACCCTGCCCCCGGAGTTCAAGGGTGAAAACACCACGGCGGAAGTACGCGTCCACCCGTCAGGCAAATTCGTTTACGGTTCAAATCGTGGGCATGACAGCATTGCGATCTTCGCCGTCGATCCCGCCACCGGCGGCCTGTCGCCCGTCGGACATCAAGCCACTGGCGGCAAGACGCCCCGCAATTTCAACATCGATCCTGATGGCCGCTTCCTGCTGGCCGCCAATCAAGACTCGAACACGATCACGGTCTTTCGCATCGATCCGAACACCGGCAAGTTGGAACCAACGCCCCACTCGATCGACATTCCCAAGCCAGTCTGTATCCGCTTCTTGAAGAAAGGATGAATGCAGCTAGATCGACGATGAACTTCCAACATCAGCTTGACTGACATGTTTTGGAATTCATCATTCATCGTTCTGCATTCATCATTTCAGGTGATGCCATGTGCCGCTGGTTGTGCTACACCGGCTCGCCCGTATTCGCGGACACATTGCTATTCAAGCCGCAGTACTCATTGGTCGAGCAGAGCCAGCACGCGCAGCGCTCGATCTACACCATAAACGGCGACGGATTCGGACTCGGCTGGTATGGCAGCCGCCCCTGGCCGGGTGTTTATCATGACACGCAGCCCGCCTGGAACGACGACAACTTTCAGAACCTCGCCGCGCAAATCCGCTCGCACATGATGTTGGCCCACGTGCGCGCCACCAGCGGCAGCGCCATTCAGCGCACGAATTGCCATCCGTTTCGCCATCAGCATTGGTTGTTTCAGCACAATGGCGAGATCGGCGGATTCGAACATTTGAAGCGGGATCTGCAACTGGCGATCGCGCCCGAATTGTTTCCGCAACTTCGCGGCACGACTGATAGCGAAACCATGTTCTACCTGGCCATCACGTTCGGCCTGGCCGAGGATCCGCTTCGAGCCCTGGCCCGCATGGTGGGCACGATCGAACGAACGCGGCGTGCCCATCACATCAAAGACGGCCTGTACATGACCGTGGCCGTCGCCGATGGCAAACGCATCTTCGCCGTGCGATATTCCAGCGACCACGACTCGCCGAGTTTGTACCACAGCAAAAACCTGCACGCCTTGCGTGAAGTCGGCGGCAAGAGCGAAAACGTGCCTGACGATGGGATACTGATCCTCTCCGAACCGCTCGACGCAATGAGCCAGCACTGGGAGAAAGTCCCAGAATCGACGGCAATTGTGGTCGAAAACGGCACTGTCAAGCACGCCCCCTTTAAACCCGAAGAATGACGGACCGCCGAGGTATCAAAGAAAACCCTCTCCACTGAATGAAAAGCCAACAGCCATGAGACCGCTTAAGCATCACAGTGACGAGTCGCTGGCGCCAGCCTACACGTCGCGCAGCTTCGCCCGGCCGATTCCCAAATACGATATCCCGGCCGCAGGCTTGCCAGCGGACGTGGCGCATCAACTGGTGCGCGACGAAATGAACTTGGACGGCAATCCGGCCATGAATCTGGCCAGCTTCGTCACCACGTGGATGGAGCCCGAGGCTGATCGTCTGCTGGCCGATACGGCGAACAAGAATTTGATCGATCAGGACGAATATCCGCAAACCGACGAGATTCACCAGCGTGTCATCTGCATGCTGGCACGTCTGTTCCACGCGCCTCCCGAAGCGAAGCCGATGGGCACCGCCACGGTAGGTTCGAGCGAAGCCATCATGCTCGGCCTGCTGGCGCACAAGTTCTCGTGGCGCAAAGCACGTCAGGCCGCCGGCAAACCGACGGACCGGCCGAACGTCGTCTTCGGCGCCGATGTACACACATGCTGGGAGAAGTTCGCTCTCTACTTCGACGTCGAAGCGCGCATCGTCCCACTCGAACCCGATTGCCACATTCTCACCGCCGACCGCGCGGCGAAGTACATCGACGAAAACACCGTCGCTGTCGGTTGCATCCTGGGAACCACGTTCACAGGCCAGATCGACGAGATCGGCGCCATCAACGCGCTGCTGGCCGCGCTCAAGCAACAGCACGGCTGGGATATTCCCATTCACGTCGACGCGGCCAGCGGCGGTTTCGTCGCACCGTTCGTCTACCCCGAGTTGGCCTGGGACTTCCGCCTCGAACATGTCCGGTCGATCAACACTTCGAATCACAAGTACGGACTGATCTACCCCGGCATGGGCACAGTCGTCTTTCGCGATCAGCACGTCGTGCCACAGGAGCTGATCTACAAGATCACGTACCTCGGCGGCGAGATGTTCAACTACAGTTTGAACTTCTCGAAACCGAGCAGCCAGATCCTGTTGCAGTATTACAGCTTCTTGCGGCTGGGACGGGCCGGATACCGGCAAGTAATGAGCAACATCATGGAGAACTCCCGCTACCTGGAAAAAATGCTGCTGGCGACTGGCCGTTTCGAACTGCTGAATGAATCCAAATATTTGCCCGTGGTAGTCGTCAAGCTCAAAGATCCGCAGGCTCCTTCCGAAACTCTTTACCACCTCTCCGACGTGTTGCGACAGCACGGCTGGATCGTGCCTGCGTATCCACTGCCGGCGAACGCCCAGGAAACGCACGTCTTGCGGGCCGTGGTGAAGGAGAATTTCAGCCGCGACCTGGCCGAAAAATTCGCTGCCGACGTTGCCGCCGGCCTGAAGAAAGTCGACGCGATGCTGGGCGCCGTCGAAAAGACCCTGCCGCAGGAAAAACGGCAGCACGTCTGCTGAACGTGGCAGGTATCCAGCCATCTCTTTCGACATGCGGGGATGCTCAGCCTTTCCCTGCTTTGTCTTCTCGTGATAATATCTGCGGAATCAGAGCGGGGCATTCCTGACCGGGCGGGGGGACTGTTCCCTGAAAGCGCGACGCGATATTTGTCCTACTACAGCCTCCGCATCTAGAGACCAACTCCGCCATGATCGAATACGATCGTAAAAACTGGGTCAAAAGCGTGTTTTCGCTGCGCGGCACGGCCCTGCGCCGCGCCGGCAAGCGGGTCCTGCTCTTCATCCTCTATGCCTGCATCGTGCAGGCCATTTACGAGACGGTGAGCAGCTACACGCAAAAGCCCGTTTTCTTCAATCTGTCCCCCACGGAACATGCTGTGCTCGGCTCGCTGCTGGGCTTCTTGATCGTGTTTCGCATGAACGCGTCTAACGGTCGTTACTGGGAAGGCCGATCCAGTTGGGGACAGATTATCAATGCCAGCCGCAACCTGGTTCGCGTCGGTGTCGCCCACACCGAGGATGGCGCACAATTGGCCGATCTCGTCTCGGGCTATGTGGTCTGCTTGCGCCGATCGCTGCAGGGAAACTTCGACATGCTCGAAACCGAGGATTATCTGCCCGAGGAATTGTGCCGCCGGGCGGAGTTCTTCGGCAATCCCCCCACGGCCGTGGCATTCGCCATCTCGGAATGGATCGAAGAGCAATACCGCCACGGTCGACTCGAATCGCAGTTAGTACGCCACATGGAGGACCAGTTATCGAAGCTGGTCGACGCGCAAGGCGCTTGCGAGAAAATCCGCAAGACCCCCATGCCGTTCGTCTACGTGGTCATGATCAAGCAACTGATCCTCGTCTACCTGATCACGCTCCCCTTTGCCGTTGGCCCGCATTGCGGCTGGTGGGCCCCCGTTGTTATGGCCATCGTCTCGCTGGGCCTGTTCGGCATCGAGGAAGCCAGCGTCGAAATCGAAGACCCGTTCGGACTCGAAGAGAACTGCCTCGACATGGTGACCTACACCGTCACCATCGCCCGCGACACCGGACAAATGGCCTCGCGCAAGCGCAAGCCGGTGCCGGTGGAATAACGCTTCAGGCTAGAGAATGGGCAATTGCGAATTGGCCGGCGGCCGCTGCGCGATCGCAAGCGCCTTTTCGTCGATCGAGGCTGTGTACTCCTGCCAGGCGCTTTTGTCGGCCTCGTCGGTCGTTCGCCACATCGTGAAATGGCACGTCGGCGCGCCGGCCGGGATCGTGCTGTCGAAACGGACGTCGAAATCATGCTCGCGCCCGTACTCGCGCATGGCGTCAATCATTCCCGCGACGAAGTAACGCTGGACCCGGCAATCGAACGCCTGGTAATGGTCCTGGTGCGGGCACCAGAGAATGTCGAAGCTCACCTGGCTGTCGCTGTCGATCTTCGGTGCTTCGAGCGACGCGTACGCAATTCGATTGATGACCGAGGCATAGAAGCTGATGAACTCGGCCTCGCTCATATCGTCAGGCTTTTTCGTGCCTGCCAGAATCTGCCGGCCGATATCCAAACCGACCCGGTGCAAGCCATCGTACACGGCCTGTTGCCCCGCGCGGCCGAACAATCGCTCGCACGATTTCAGCACCTCGATCACGGCCATCGCCTGCATCGTGCCCCACTGCCAGAGCGTGGCCGGATCGAAATCCGTTTTAGCCAGCACGTCCTCTTTCAGCCGCTTCAATCCCTTCGCATACGGCTGATTGAACTCGAACTTTTGCCAGGCCGGCTCCGGACGATGCTCCCAATGCGCCATTGCAGTTCTCCCAATCAAACCGGACGCGAGTGATGCGAGGAATCAGCCCGGGCATTATACCAAGCCGCGAAACGCGATGGTCGACCTTCAGGGCGCGGGCCCCTGCACTGGCGGCTGAGATAACTGCGGCACCATTCCACCTGACAGCCGTTCGAGCAGTTGCGCGGCATTGGTGCGCATCGGCCAGTCAGGTGCGCTATGGCCCAGAACGTTTTGCATATCCTGGATCGCGCCGGCACGATCGCCGAGTTCCGCGCGCACGTAACCGCGCAATAGATATCCAAACGGCGCGGTGGGATCCAAACGCACGGCCTCGTTGGCGTCGACAAGCGCGCCGGCCCGATCTCCTTCGTCCTTACGCATCAGCCCACGCTGTGCGAAGGCCACTGCGTAGCTTCCGTCCAATTCGATCGCCGCGTTCAGCTTCTTGCGCGCGGCGCCTTTGTTGCCAGCGGCCAACAGCGTCTCGGCCTCGGCAATCAGATCCGCCGCGACGAACACCGGAGTCGGCCCGGCTTGCCAGTTCGCCAATTCCGTGGGGAAGTGCTCGAGACGAAATTGCTTGAACCATAACTCGTGGGTGGCCGGCAACAAGAAGTTCGCCACAACCACTGCCGGCAGCAACCAGGCACGGGACGCCGGCCGCGTCGCTTCCCAGAGCCAGACGCCCAATAACAAGAGTGGACAGATCATCGTCGTGCTGCGCGACATATCCGTCGCGATCAGCAAACCGCCGACCACGATCGCGCCGGCGACGAATGCCAGGGCCGCGCCCCAAACCCATCCGGCACGTCGCACGGTTTGCCAGACCGCGACGCCGATCATGATCCAACCCGCGCGATATCCCGACCACAGCCCGGCCACGAAGCGCGTCCATTCGACATCGCGAATGGTCATGATGTGGGCTTGCACATAGGCATTCGCGTCCGGATCGCCGCGCAGCCAGGAAGCCGCGCGAATCGCCAGGTACGGCACGCTAGCCACGACGGCCAGTATTAGGTCAGTGCGCAAATCGCGCCACCGCTTTTGCTCGATGATCCCCAGTGTCACGCCCCGCACGAGCAAAGTCGCGGGCAATGCCAGGATAAACCGCTCGTCGATCCATGGGGTCAACAGGCACGCGGCGACCAGGGCAATGCGCGAAGGCACGAACGCCGTCGCCAGCAGCCCCAGCACATACCAAGAATCGAAATAGCCCAGCCAGCCGCTCGAAACAAAAAACCACGGTAGCGCTGCGAAAAGCAGCGTCGCCAAGACCGTCGGCAGCCAGCGGTTCAGCCGGCGGTGCGTAAGCCAAGCCACGAGCCACAGCACCGCCACGCAACCCACTTGCGGCATCGCCAAAATCCACCGCGGCAGCAAATGTCCGTAATGCCAGACAAATGGAAATAGGACCCGCCATGCCATGACGCGATGCAAAGGATCGAACGATCGCGTCCAGGGATCATTCACCTGAATCAGAACGACGTTGCCACGCGAATATTCAGGCGAGCGGTGAACGACCGAATTCCCCAGGCCGCGCCATAGCGAGAAGCGGGGAGTGTAATCGAGAAATGTCACAACCGCCGCGACGAGCGCGATCGCCAAGCAAACAACCATCGAACCCCATCGCGGCGTTCCCCCGGTCATCGAGCGGTCGTGAGTTGTGGAAGGCGTTACGGTTGGTTCCACTGACCGCCGCCCCCTCCGAGATAAGGATATCGATCGAACTCATCGCCACCCCCCACCACGCGCGGGTCCGCGGTCGCGCGTAGCTCATCGAGGAGTCGTTTCGCCAAATCAGCCTTCTCGGACGCGAAGCGCGGGTCGTCGGCCACGTTGTGCATTTCGTCCGGATCGTTTTGCAAGTCGTAAAGCTCCTCGGCGGGCCGCTTGCCGAAGCATAGTACATACTTCTCGCGCACCGCAGGATCATCGCGATGGTCCCACAGGTATTTCTTCGTCGGGCCGTTATCGCAATCGGCCAGCCACGCTTGCGTGAAAAATGCCTTCGCATGGTCCGGGGTGCCTGACGGCCAACGTTCGGGCTTGAAATTGCGAATGTAAAGGAAGCGGTCCGTGCGCAGGGCCCGCATCGGATAGCCACCGCTCTCAGGCGCCTCTTGGGCTGGCACGTGCCGCTCGCGGCCAAAATAAACGTGATCGCGCGACGCCTCGACGCGGTGTGACTTGTCGCTCTGCAACAGCGCCAGCAAACTACGCCCGGTCATCTCCGGCGGCGCCGATAGGCCAACAGCCGTAAGAAATGTCGGAGCCAGATCGGTCAACGAAACCAGGTCCGTCACTGTCCGCCCGGCCGGCACGCGTCCCGACCAGCGAATCGCCAGCGGCACATGCACACCGCAATCATAAAGATTCGTCTTCCCGCGCGGAAATGGCATGCCATGATCGCTGGTCATGACGACCAGCGTGTTTTCCAATTCGCCAAGTTCTTTTAATTTGGCTAGCAGTTCGCCCACCTCGCGATCGAATCGTTGAATCTCGAAATAATAGTCCGCCACGTCGCCACGCACCTCGGGCGCGTCGGGAAAGTGCGGATACAGATGCACCTGCGAAAGATCCATGCCTGACCGCTCACCGGTTCCCAATTCATAAGGGCGGTGCGGGTCGGGCGAGCCAAACCAGAAGCAGAACGGCTGACCGGCCGGACGAGCCTTGAAAAAAGCATCCACCGATTTGTACGGCTGGCCACCCGGGCTGCCGCGCCCCGGCCCCCATGCTTTGCGATACGTGCCGACGTGATAGCCGGCCCTGCTGAGCATCTGCGGATACTCAGGAAACTTCCCCTCGGGCCAGACCGAGTGTAGGTTGCCTCCCTCTTTAAGCCGCCAGAATTGCTGCCCCGTAATCAACGCTCCACGACTAGGAGTACACGATGGCGACGACACGAACGCGTTGGCAAATAGTACCCCCTCGTGAGCCAAGCGATCGAATGTCGGCGTCTTCACGACACGATCCCCGTAGGCGCTCGCATGCGGCCAGCCCCAATCGTCCGCAATCGCCAGCACGATATTCGGCCGTGATTCCGCGGCGCGCAATTCTGTGATCAGCGGCATCAACACTAACGCCGCACAGAGAGCTACTCCGTATTTCCGGACGAACGTCATGGACTCTTTTCCTCGCAGGGATCAAACGAAATGCCCAATACGCTGTAGAGCTTCTTAAGCGGGGCAAACTCACGGCGCATTCGATTGTCGGCGGCGAGGAACGTTACCCGCCGCGGCGGGATCAGTGCCGCGATCGACGAAACGTCGAATTCCGCCATCAACCCAAAGGCGAACAACTCAGGCAGTTCTTCGACCGTCTTATCTTGCTCGATTAATTGGGTCAGGCTTGCAAAGCTCTCGGTCAACTCCACGTCGTTGATTGCATCGACTTCGAGCGCCGTTGCGACCAATGCCGCCATGCCTGACCTCGGTCCCGTGGCGATAATCGTCACCGCGGAGTCCGGCCAGGTATGACGCGCGAAACGGGCGATGCCCATCAACTGCGCCGCCTGGATTCCCAAGGGGCGTTCGCCCACGGCTGATAAAAACAACGGGTATAGGTAGCTCGGATCCTGGGCTTCGACCTTGGACTCGCCCAGCCCGAGCGGATCGAGCGCCAAGACGCGACATCCCTGATCCAACAGGCGCTGCGACGTTTCAGCGACGCTCGCCTTGCCAAGATCCGCCATCACGATTGCGGTTCGACGCGGGGCGATTCCTGGGACGTCGAACTCGACGCAGGGCACGGTCCAACTCCCGCCACATTCGAGCAAGCGCGACGTGACGCGATAACCAGCCGCGACGTGCGGAGTTGCAGCGGCGCTTTCGACCTCGTACACGGGAACCCTCAGGAACTTCCTTAACCGGTCACGCCGCTCACCTTGCCAGACGGCTAGCTTGTCACGAGTGTCTGGTATCTCGTCCGCGGTGGGCAACTCGGCCAACAAGTTCAGGGCCAGTTGATGCAAATCAAGATTTTCCGCCGTCAGCGGCACGTTCAGTTCGTCCGCGGCCTTCAGATTTTCTCGGGAAGGAATTTCCGAACGAACAAAGCGTTCGTCGCCCGGATAAAAATAGTTACCAAGCAACGCATAAAACTGCTCGCGATTCTCTTGCTCGAAATTGTGCGTCCCTGGCACATGATTCACGTGGAATCGCAATTTGTCCGCCGCCCCCACAAGTCCAAACGCCGATTGTGCGGCAGCCAACAACGGCGCCAGCGCATGCCCCGATTTGAAGCAGCAGTCATCCCCAGCGTTATACGTCAGCAGCGTTGGACGGCCAGCCCGCATCGCCGTCAGGTGCGTATAGTCGATGATCGCGGCCATGTCGGTTGGCGCTTGCTCGGAATCCCCCATATCGTCGTTAAGAAGATTCGTGCGAAAGCCGCCGTAGCCGGCCACGGGATTGGCCAGCGTCACGCGCCGATCGAGTGCCGAGAGCAGAATCGTCTGCCAGCTGCCCCCCGACAATCCCATCGCCGCGACGCGCTCGTGATCGGCGTTCGGTAGCGCCAGCCCCAAGTCCAACAGGCGCGACATCGCCAGGTAAAACGGCGCCAGTCCACTCGTACCGCACAGATCGAGCTGATTCATGCGGTAGTGCGAAAAGCCGGGCGTCGCGAGCTGTCCCATCCCGAGCCACTCGGGATCGAGCACCAGCATGCCGCGTTTGGCAAGATTGATGCTCAGCAGTTGTTTGTACTCCACCGCCTTGCCCAGGCGCTCATGGCCGTTGAAATGCAGGACTAACGGAACTTTGCCGGTGATCTTTTCCGGCTCGTACAACAGTGCTGGAATCCACAAGCCGGGCAATGCCTCGTAGCGCAGTTTGCGAATCCTATAGCCGGGGCCGCCCTCTATCGTATCCAGCCACTCGACGTGACAAGCAGCGTCACGCCACGCACGGGCGCCGCCACGAAACACAACATCTTCAAGCATTTGCTTGCGCAATCGACTAGCTTCGTCTTCCCACGCACGACGTTCATTGAACTGCGGCGTCGCAACGATTTTCGGTTCGGCAAACGTACGTATCTCGGCCAGCGGTGTGTCCGATGGCAAGAGTGACGTTTCCAATGCGGATTGAAGGTCAGCCAGGCTTGCTTGCGTCGTCGGTTTCGCACGCGCAATTTGCTGCTTCCGGTCGACAAGGATTTCTCGCGAGCGACGGAAATAATCCACGACGGCCTGCTTCGCCGGCACAGTACGCGCTTGATGATCGGCAATCTGCTCGTCGACGCGAGCCAGCAACCAGTCGAGGTCCGCCACGCCGCGCGGCGGCTGACCGTCGAAGTACACAAAAACCGGATTCGTATGCGCTTCGGCATCTGCTGAACCCAGGGGCGACGTCGAAAATGCTCGCGCCGCGAGCCAACTCGAACTCGTCAATTCAATCGGCTCGTCTAGCGTCAGCCATTGCGCCGTGCCTGCTTCACGCGATACGACCAGCTCGCGTGCGACCTGACCATTCACGATCAATTGTAGATTCGTGACCGGCGCCGTTTCGCTGCGCACGCGGACTTTGGCGCGGACCTGTTTCGCCTGTCCGGCTGCAACGTTGATCACGTCCCCGGGATTTTTGTCGTTCACCTCGAAAAATAATAGTGGTCCACTGGTGATAAAGCTGCGTCCTTCGGCGGCCCCTTGCAGCCAGGCCGGGAAAGTTGCCGCGCCGTCCATATGCACATACGTCCGGCAGTCTCCCAGCTTGCGACAGGCCGGGTAATCGCTTGCCCCGATCGCCGGAAAGCGAAAGCCCGCGTTCAGCACGTGATACCAACCATCCAGGCCGATTCCGCGGTAAATGCCGAACTGCAACAGCTCGACACCGGTCGTCGCACCTTGCACAAGGTCCGCCCAAATCTCGAGACCGTAGCCGCCATGCGCGTGAAAAGCATATCCCCCCTGCCGTCGCGTCTCTTCTCCAACCGCGGCGAACAGAGGCCCGACATTCGGATCGAGCTGGCTCCCCTCGAGATAGAGCCGATCGCGCAGAAAAAGATTCAAATGCCCCAGCACGCCGTTGCGATATTCCTGCCCGGAAATGATCGAATAGGGGCCTCGCTCACGGACCGACGGCATTCCCAACCCGCGCAGTTGCGGCGTCGCCTGAGCCGGCATGGCCCCTTGATAGGCGGAAGTGTCCTCGTTGTAACACAGGATCATGCCACGGCGGATGTCTTCGGCTTCAAGCAAATCAAAGATCGTCGTGTCGTCGGCATCGTTGGTGCGAAGGAAGTGCAAATGGGGATCGGCTGAGTACCAACCCTGTTCGGCCATCGGCACGGCGCGCGACAGCTCGATCCGCACGTCCCGCTGTTGCTTGCTGTCGATACGCGTCGAAAACGTCTCGACCCGATATTCGAAACCCTTCCAGACCTCGATCCGCACCGCGCCGGCCGGCACCGCCACGGAGAACTCGCCGGGCGTGTAAAAGAAATGCCCGAAATAGCGGATCGGTGCTTTGCCCGGCCGATTGCCGGCCAAACCGTCGGGCCAGTTTTGATTCAAGCTATACGCCGCCAGCGGATTATCCTGCGGCTGATAGAAATTGCCGTCGCTCCCCACGACATTCACTCGGCACGGCGTGGGCTTACCCGTTGCGCGATCAACGATCGTCACCTGCAGTCGCCCAGCATTCGCGGCGTCGGCGGTCGCCATCTTTCCTGCGCTAACAAATCCTGCCGGCGTGAAAATGTAAGCTTCTTCGCGCGCGTCGGGCGTGGTCCGATCAAACCGACCATGTTCGGCCCGTGCGGCGCCGGCCAACACCACCGTGACCACGACTGCCGAGGCCAGGTAACGCTGAATGCTCAAACAATCTCTCCGCACGGCCATCACACTCATTGCGGAAAGCCCGTCAAGCCTTCGTCCAGTTGCACACCAAAGCTGTTCAATGCCATCGACACCAGGTTGTACTGGCCGACCGTGAATACCAGGTCCATCATCTGCTGCGTGGAATAGTCCTTGGCAAGTTGGCTCCAGGTTTCATCGCTCAAGCAGGCATCATCGCGCAGTTCGCCGGTCGCCTGCAGCAGCAGGCGATCATGATCGGAAAGGCCCGCGGCGTCAGGCCCCTCGGCAATGCGCCGCACATCGTCCTCCGATAGACCGGTCCCCTTCCCGATGCGCACATGCTGGGCCCATTCGTACTCGGCCTTGCAAAGCCAGCCGATGCGCAGGATCAGAATCTCACGATCGCGCGGCGGTAACGAATTACTTCCCAAAATATGCGTGGCAAACGTCAGCCAGTCCTCGGCCAGGTCGGGGTGGTTCGCCATCGTCGTGAATACATTGAATAAGCGGCCAGTCCGTTCGAAGGGAGCCAGCAGCTCTTGTTGCTTCGGCGACCAGTCCTCTTTTTTTACCGGCGGGATGCGTGGCTTCGTAGGGCGTGCCCGGGCACTTCGTCCGGCCGCATCGTGGCTTGGCGTCTCGGGTTTATTCGTCACTTGCCGGTCTCCGTTATCTTTGATCAATGCCTGCGCGTCGTCGCCGGTGGCGGTCCGTTCCGCATCCGTCTGCTCGCCCGCGTCATTGCACTTCGTACACTCGCAGGAAGCGCAGACGACTAACATAGCAAGCAGGAACGACGACCACGACGCGCGATGTGCGACCTTGAATTGCATCGATTTTAACCTCGCTGGGCTGTGCTCACACCCGAAACCGCGAACTTCCCTCACCTGCTGCCGCCGAACGCGGCGTCGCGAAAGAACCGTCGAAGTATGCTCGCACACGCGTTACCCCATGTCCAATCGGGCAACGGTCGAAATCGCATCGCCGGGCGGCTATGATCGGGCCTGAATCTGTCGCCCTAAATTCCCATTTCGCACGTTCGCCCCAGGTTTGATCATGCGCAAAACATCATTGCTTTTCGCGTTCGCCTTCTTGCTTGGATTCGGTGCCCCACGGACCAGCGCCGAAGAGACGGGCCAACGCCCTGCCCAACTCGAGACGCAGGTGCCGGTGAAGCTCGACTACCTGCTGTACCTGCCCAAGGATTACGACAATCAGAAATCGTGGCCGCTGGTCATCTTCCTGCACGGCGCCGGCGAGCGTGGCGCCGACTTGGACCTGGTCAAGAAGCATGGGCCCCCGAAGTTGATCGACGCGGGCAAGGACTTCCCATTTATCGTGGCCAGTCCGCAATGCACCAAGGACAGTTGGTGGAGCTGGCAGCTGCGCGAATTGTCGGCACTGGTCGATGATCTTTCCTCGCGCTACAAGGTCGATCAGGATCGTATCTATTTAACGGGCCTCAGCATGGGTGGCTTCGGCACTTGGGCACTGGCCGCCTACCAGCCTGATCGGTTCGCCGCGATCGTTCCGATATGCGGTGGCGGCGAGATGCTTTCCGCGCGTCGTTTGACGAAGATGCCGATTTGGGCGTTCCACGGCGCAAAGGATCCTGTCGTGCCGCTGCGTCGTTCGGAAGAATTGGTCGAGGCTCTGCAGAAGGCCAAGGGGAACGTAAAGCTAACCGTCTATCCCGACGCCCTGCACGACTCCTGGACGGCCACTTACGAGAATCCTGAACTCTACGAGTGGCTGCTAGCGCAGAAGCGCGAAGCGCCGGCAAAGACGACGCCGTAAGGCGTGGTTCCTGTGCTCGGGCTCGGCGCACGCGCATAAAAAGAGCCGCGCGGAGGGCAAAGGAAACCCCGGCGGCTTGTGGCAGCGGCAATCGACGCAGTCGCGGCCAGCACGTAAGCATGCGCGACAGTTAATGAAAGTCAAATACGATGCTCGCAGTCGCAGGCCATCGCGTCCGGCTTATTTATCGCCTACTGCCGGGATCGACACGAAGTTGCCACGGCTGACATAACACGCGTCGCCGCAGGGCCGGCACGACGTGATCAACGTGCGCACTTTGACGTAATAACCACGGCCAGTCGCGATGCGGATCTCGACCTCTTCCAGCGGCAGCGAAACCGGGTGCATAAGTCCAATGCCATGCGGTGAGAGGTCGCGGCTGAAGGCCGACACGCGAGAATTTTCGTCGAGCACGATCGTAACGGGGCGGAAAAAAGGATAGCGCACGCCGACCGGAACTTCGCGCGCATCATCTTCTCGCGCCTCGATCAGAATCGGCCGCAAGGCACTTCGCAACGCCCGCTTTTCTTCCAATTCAATGGCCATGGCTCACTACCCTGGTGATTGCCGCGAAAAGTCCAAGGTTATATAGCTTGCTACCGAAATTGACGGAACAGCGAGGCCAAAAAGTCGCGGTCGCCACCGTGATCGGCCGGTCTTTGCCCCTCACCGTCGGTACAAATGGAACACAGTCCCCAGGCTCTGGCGGCATTATTCCGAGAGTATGGGCTGCGACAGGAATTGTCACAAATTGCCTGGAGATTCGCTGCTGCCGCCGTGGCTCGCTACACTAACTTTTAGCAGCACGTCCGGCGTTCTTTTTCAAGGAGCGCGATCATGGCGAGTCCCCCAACGACTTCGCAGTTCAAAGCGGTTCACGAATTCAACACGCACGAATCGCGCAGCGACGGCGCTCGCGTCGTCGCCAGCTTGCTGGCCGGCATGGATACGCTCTCGGACCTGATGGTCGACCGCGTGGCGATCGAGCCGGGCACGATGTATGGCGTCGATTCGATGATCATGCCGACGTCGTTCGTGCAGGGGCACGCGATCGCAACGCTGGAAATCGAGCTACTGCAAATCGTGCAAGTGGCCGAGGCCGCGCACGCGCACAAGTATCTGCACACCGCGGACGACTGGTTCACACGGTGGCTCGTCGCGGTGCGCCTGCCCGAGCGGCGGAACGAGCCGGCCGTTATTTCGCGGCTCGCGGTTTACAAGGCGCAGCCTGCGGATGCCCGCCGGCTTTCTTTCGAGACGGCATTACAGCGGGCCCTGCCCCAGGCGGCCCAAGCTCCGCTGGCACTATTTCGCCTGTTTCCTTTGGCGGTCGAAATTGCCACCGCGATCGCCTTCGGCGGCGCGAGCGATGCTGCCGCAGGCCGGAAGCAACAGCGCGACGTGCTGCCCAACCTGGCAGACTGCACCGAATGCCGCGGCGCCCTGCTCGAAAACGGCGAAGAATGCCGACAATGCGGCAATCCCCTGTGGAAGTTCAGCTGGCTGACGGCCGAGTAGCTACGTCGCGATGATTGCTTTGGCGCCGTACGCGGCTTAACCTCATGCGCAGACGAGTCGCGCATCAGGACTCGACAGGTCAATTCGGCCACGCCGGCGGAGCACATGCCATGCGCCAACGCATTCACCTCATATGCGTGGTTTCTGGGATCACAATTCTTTGCCTACGAGCGCCTGCGGCCGCTTCCGCGGGCGTTACGCTTGGCGTGATGGGGGACAGTCTCAGCGACGAATACCAGTACAACGGCCGCCCCTACGCGCAGAACTGGGTCGAGCAATTTGCCACGAGCAATTACGTCAACGTCGGCGTAAATACGGTCAACGCGGCCCCTCGCAACCAGGGCTTCAACCAGAATTGGGCCCTGGCCGGCGCCACCACCGGCACGGTGCTCTCCGGCGGACAAGCGACTGGTCTGGCCGCGCAGATTCCCAACGCCGGCGGTTACGGTATCGACTACGCCGTGCTGATGATCGGAGCCAACGATTTCGCCCCCGGCAGCACGGCCTACAACAATATCTACAACGGCACCTGGACCACGACGCAGATCAACAATTACGTCAGTTCGGTCGTCAGCAATACTGGCACGGCCCTCTCGGATATCCTGCCGACCGGCGTGAAGGCGGTTGTCGCCACAGTGCCGGACTATGGCATTACACCCTATGTGCAATCCGTTTATCCCGACGCCAGCAAGCGGGAACTGGTCGCCAGCGTGCTGACGCGCGTCAACGCCGGCATCAAGGCCACGGCGCACGGCGACGGAATCGTGGTGGCCGACTTGTCGGGCCTGATCAACGCCACGTTCGGTCAGGAAGGGGCGTTCCATACGTCGGTCTCGATCGGCGGCGTGCCGATCAATCTCACGCAAACCACCAGCAGTTCGTCATCGCAGGCCGGGTTTTGCGCCGATGGCATTCACGCCTACACCACCTTGCAAGGCGTGCTGGGGAACGTGCTGATGCAAGCGCTCGATACCGGCTATAACGCCGGCATACCGCTATTCAGCGAAGCCCAGATCTTGCAACACGCCGGGCTGACCTACGCAGGGTCCGACACGCTGGCCGCCACGATCGGCCCCTACTCGAATTACGTGATCAGCTACGCCCCCACCCCCTCGATCGCCGGCGACACGAACAACGACAACATCGTGAACGGCCAAGATCTGGCGCTCGCTTCGAGCAATTGGCTGCACTTCGGCAGCAACATCTCGGGAGACGTTAACGGCGATGGGCTGGTCAACGCGCAGGATCTGGCCCTGATTTCGTCGAACTGGTTGCAAAGCCGTGCGTCGGCCAGCAGTACGACATCCGTACCCGAACCGGCAACGCTGGCCCTGGCATTGTCGGCGGGAGTGATGCTCATCGCTGCGGGCAGCCGCTCGTTGCGGTATGGCAAGATCCGGCACTGTCATTCGATCATCCGCACAAAAGGTCCTTAACCTTGACCGACGAAAGTGAGCCTCGCGCAATCGAGTCGCCGTCAACTCGCCCATGGAATTTTGGCACGGGCACACTCTTCGTGGGTCTCGTCATCGTGGCGCTCTTGCTGGCGACTTTCCAGCAGCGGCGAGAATTACGTCAGATCAAATCAATCGCCACTGCCCACGGGCTGGCCGCCAGCATCGCCCCGCTCACCGCCAACGAGTGCCGAATTCTCGTACGAGAGCTGTCGCGCGATGGTCCTGCGGTGTACGAGATCGTGATCGAAACCTTGGGCAATGCTCAGTTGAACGTTACCAGCGGGCACAACAACAGCATTGTCCAAAGTTCGAGTACGCTGGATCGCGGCGGCCTGACGCGATCCAGTGTACTGATCGCCGTCGACGCCGTTGCTGCGAAAAGCGATGCCGAAACGAAATGCCGCTACCTGATCAAAGTAAACGGAGCCAATGGCAGCTCCGCGGGCGGCCCAGCGCTTTATTTCCTGCCCCCAGGCAAGACAATTGCCGACGTGTTCAAGCCGCAAATCACTTCCGGCATCTACCAGCGCGGCCAAACCATTCCCCTCTGCACGTTCGACGGGGATGAATCAAAGCTGACCGTAAACTAACGGGTCCGCGCTACGCCAACAGTTCCGGAATTACATGGGCCAGCTCGACCGTCGTCAGTCGCTGATCCAGCCCCTGAAAATGGTACGTGAACCGCTCGTGGTCGAAGCCCAATAGCTTCAGCACCGTGGCGTGGAAGTCGCGTACGTGAACCGGATCACGCACGATGTTGTACGAGAACTCGTCCGTCTCGCCGTAAACCGTGCCTCCCTTGGCACCGCCGCCCGCCATCCACATGGTGAAGCAGCGAGGATGATGATCGCGGCCGTAGTTGTCTTTGCTCAGACCTCCCTGCGAATAGATCGTGCGGCCGAATTCGCCACCCCAGATGATCAACGTATCGTCGAACAACCCGCGCGCTTTCAAATCCTGGATCAAACCATAACACGGTTGGTCGATATCGCGGCACTGATCCGGCAATCGTCCGGCCACGTTGCCGTGCGTATCCCAGTTGTTGAGATACACCTGCACGAACCGTGTGCCGCGCTCGACCATGCGCCGCGCAAGCAGCACGGTATGGCCGAAGCTGCCCGGCTTGCGCGCCGTGTCGCCGTACAGCTTGAACGTCGACTCCGGCTCGTCATTGATGTTCGTCAGCTCCGGCACACTCGATTGCATGCGGAACGCCAGCTCGTACTGCTGGATGCGCGTGTGCGTTTCCGGATCGCCCACCTGGCTGTAATTCAGCTCGTTCAATGCCCGCAGTCCGTCGAGCGTATCGCGTCGCACGGTCGAAGGAACGCCCGGCGGGTTATTGATGTACAGAATCGGGTCGCCGCCGGCACGGAACGAAACGCCCGCATGCTCGCCCGGCAGGTAACCGGCCGACCACAGCCGGGCTGAGATCGCCTGCACTTGCTCGGTATTGGTTGGCTTGGCCACCAGCACCACGAACGTCGGCAAGTCCTGGTTCATCGATCCTAGACCGTACGACACCCACGATCCCAGGCAGGGACGCCCGGTGATCTGATTGCCGGTCTGCATATAGCTGATCGCCGGCTCGTGATTGATTGCGTCGGTCCGCATGCTGCGGATGAAGCAGATGTCGTCGACGCACTTCGCCAGGTTCGGCAACAGCTCGCTAACCCACATCCCGCTGCGACCGTATTGCGCAAACTTGAATTTCGACGGCGCAATCGGAAACCGCTTTTGGCCCGAGGTCATCGTCGTCAGGCGCTGCCCCATCCGGATCGATTCCGGCAGGTCCTTATCGAACCATTCCTGCATCGTGGGCTTATAGTCAAACAGGTCCATCTGCGCAGGACCGCCAACCATATGCAGATAGATCACCCGCTTCGCCTTGGGGGCAAAGTGCGGACCGAGAGGAATGTGCCCGTCGCCCGCGACAGACGCAGTGTTCGCCGCGGCGCGCGACAGCCCGCCCCCCAGCAACGACGCCAGCGCCGCCGACCCGAGCGCATTAGCACCACGCCGAAAGAACTGGCGACGCGTCTCGCTACGAACCCATTCTTCAAAAAGCGGATGCATAGGAACCTCGGGAATTAGTAACTAGTAGTCGGTTGCTAGAAGTTGGTAGCCCGCTTCGAACGCTGACTACCAACTACTGGCTACCAGCGACTACTTGTTCAATACTTCATCCAAATTCAACAACTCGTTCGATAACATCGTCCAGCCGGCCAGCGTGCGGACGTCGAGTCCGGCGTCCGGCTTCGACTCGCCGAACGTGACCAATTGCTGAGCGTCGTCAGCGTGGTCTCGATAATAGGCCGTTAGCGATGCCAGCGACTTCTCGACCAGCGGACGTTCTTCGGCCGTGAACGTACGGCCCAGGATCCGTCGCGACATATAGTCGATGCGGGTCACGTCGCTGTCCCCACCGTCACGCAAAGTCTGTTCAGCCAGACGCCGCCCAGCCTCGACGCATTGCGGATCGTTAAGCGTGGCCAACGCTTGCAGCGGTGTGTTTGTTCGCTCGCGGCGCACGGTGCATTGTTCGCGGCTGGGGGCGTTGAAAATATCCATCGAAGCCGGCGGGGCCGCCCGCTTCCAGAACGTGTACATGCTGCGGCGATACAAATTGTCGCCCGAGTCTTGCTTGTAGTCGCGCGTGTTGCTGCCGATCATGGCCACCGCCTCCCACACCCCCTCAGGCTGATACGGGCGTACGCTTGGGCCTCCCAGCTTGCGCACCAGCAGGCCGCTCGCGGCCAAGCCATAATCGCGCACCATCTCGCCATCCATGCGGAAGCGTGGACCGTGCGCCAGCAACTTGTTCTGCGGATCTTTCTCGAGTTTCTCGGGCGTCGTCGCGGCCGACTGCCGATACGTGGCCGACAAGACTAGTTCGCGGAAGAAGCGCTTCATGTCCCAGCCGTGGTCGCGGAACTCGAGTGCCATCCAATCCAGCAATTCCGGATGCGATGGCAATTCGCCGGCCACGCCGAACTCGCCGGTTGTTTTCACCAGGCCCGCGCCGAAAACCTCTTGCCAGAAACGATTGACCGTCACGCGCGCCGTAAGCGGATGCTCGGGCCGCAGCAGCCATTGGGCGTAGCCCAGGCGGTTCTTCGGCAGTTCGGCCGGAAATGGCGGGAGTATGTCCGGCGTGTCGGCCTTTACCTCATCGCGACGTTTGTCATAGTCGCCGCGGTACAGAATGTATGCCGTCGGGGCAGCGTCCCCCTTCTCTTGCGCGACGTGGGCGATCGTGGCCCGCGTCTTGATGGCCGCCTCGGTGGCCGATAACTCGCGCTTTCGCGCGACCAGTTGTTGATGGCTCGCATCGACGCCGTCCAGCCACCAAGCGTATAACTCTTCGACCTCGCTCGGGCTTCGTCCTTCGGCCGGCTTGGCTACCAGGTACGCGGCACGCGTGGCGGTCGCCAGTTGCGCCACCTCGCCCGGCTGCAGAGCACGATTGTAGAGCCGCAGATCTTGCAGCGATAAATCGTCAACGCGTGAGCCTGTGTTCCGCTGCGCCAGCTTCAAAGGAACAGTGGTGCGAATCGAATTGGCCAGCTTGTTCGTGACGATTTCGACTTCCTGGGCAGCGCCGTCGATATAGATCTTCACCCCTTCGGCCTTGCCGGTGCCATCGTAAACCAGACTGACATACTGCCACTTGTCAGCTTTCAGCGCGGTCTTGCTGGCAACCTTCAGGGCGTCGTCCGGCCAGTTGTGAACGATATGCATTCCCGGCCGGCCACCGTCCAGCCACATGTCCCAGCCGCGATGACCGTTGGCTTCGTCCATGCGCGCCACCATCGCGCCGCTAACATTGTCCTTCGGAACCTTGACCCAGGCGCTGCAGGTAAACGGCTGATCGCGCTCGAAGTCGCCGACGCCGGCTACTTCCATCACAATGTCTGGCTTACTCTTAAAAGCCTTAGCCGCGGTCACGCCCGTATCCCAGGCCGGCTCGCTCCCCAGCGACACCGGACGCGGCTGCCCGCCGATCGAGACGGCCAGCACGTTGCCGGCACTCTCGCCGAGTGGTGCGTAGAACGACATGCCGGCACTCACGAGCCGAGCTTCGACCGTGGCCGGAGCGGCTTGCGCCAACCAGGTGTCGAACTCGCCACGTGCCGCGGCCCGGCGCGCGTCGATCTGCTGCTGCGCGACGGCCAACTCGCCTGGCAGCTTCTCCCACGCCTGGCGATCCTCGGCCGTCGGCACAACGACTGTCGGAGGCGTGTCCTTGATGTTGCCGTCCATCGCCTGTTGCGTGGTGTTATTAAAGAACGCCGCCATCTCGTAGAACTCGCGCTGCGAGACCGGATCGAACTTGTGATCGTGGCACACCGCGCAACCGGTCGTCATTCCCAGCCACACCTGCGAGACCGTTTCCGTCCGGTCACGGGTGTACAGCACCAAATACTCTTCAGGGATCACGCCCCCTTCGTTGGTCGTCATGTTGCAACGATTGAAACCAGACGCCACGAGTTGATCGAGCGATCGGTTCGCCAACAGGTCGCCGGCCAGTTGCTCGATCGTGAATTGATCGAACGGCAGGTTTCGATTGAACGCGTTGATCACCCAATCGCGATAGGCCCAGCCTTCGCGATAATTGTCGAAGTGAATTCCGTGCGTGTCGGCATAGCGGGCTGCATCCAGCCAGTACCGCGCGCGATGTTCACCCCACGCAGACGAGGCGAGCAAACGATCGACGTAGCGCTCGTACGCGTCGGGCGCCGGATCGGCCACGAACGCCTCGACGTCGGCCGGCTCGGGAGGCAAACCTGTTATGTCCAGACACGCGCGACGTGCCAACGTGCGCCGATCCGCCTCAGGGGCCGGCTTCAACCCGAGCGATTCGAGCCGCGCCAAAATAAAGTTGTCGATGCCGCTACGCGGCCAAGCCTTATCCTGGACTTCGGGGGGCGCGGTTCGCACCGGCGCGATAAACGACCAGTGCGGTTGGTATTCGGCGCCGGCTGCCACCCAATCGGTCAGCAACTTCTTCTGTTCGGCCGTCAGCTTCTTATGCGAGGCTGCCGGCGGCATCATCGTGTCTTCGTCGGCACTGATGATTCGCTTCACCAACTCGCTCTCGTCCGGCTTGCCCGGAACGATGGCCCCCATCTCGATCGCGGCCTCGCGACGATCGAGCCGCAGGTCCGCCTTGCGCGAGGCGCTGTCCGGCCCATGGCAGGCAAAGCAGTTCTCGGCCAGGATCGGACGAATGTCGATGTTGTAGCCGATCGGATCGGCGGCCTTCGCCGCGTCAGAAAACAAAAACAGGCCCAACATGGTGAGCATAAGCAATGCCACGGGCAGGGGCGCGCGTCGCGTCATGGCCGATTCCTTCGAGGAGCAATGTCAGGCGGGGAGGCAGGCAAGCTGGTGACGTCGACCGACACCAATTCCCGCAAATCGAGGAATCAGGCCGCCGGTCAAAACGCCGCGCCGCAAAAATAGGCAGGATTTTGGCAGTCCGGCACGGTTCGCCACCTGCCCTCGATTGTAAACAATCCACCGGCCAAGGGAAACAATTTCGTCCGGTTGCAGGAACGGTGGTTCCGGCGGCTTCCAGGTGTTTCAGGCCCGTAGGCAGTTCCGGTCGAACCTTGGGAAACGGGATTGCCCCGAATTAAAATTTCGCGATACCCTGAGTTGGTCGAAAAGCCACCACACCCGGTCACGGGCTTACCGCGAGGCCTCGATCACCGATGTCCGGATGCTGCCACAGAATGCGATCCCTCGGCGCGATCGCCCGTATTATGCGGCGCGACATCGGCAGCAGCCTGCGTCTGCATGTGTGGACCGAATCGCGCGGCGATGGACGTCGGGTCCTCGTGACCAGCGAAGACGAAGCCGCGGCGATCGTTCTCGCCGGAATCTTCGAGAGGCGAACCACCTCACACCTCGGCGATCAGCGACGGCCGTCGTTGCTGACATACCGCGACGTTTTCCGCGCAATACTGCGCCGCGGGCGGATCGCCGCGTTGTATCGTGGCCTGGCCTCGGGCGAGCCAGAACTCGTGCAGTTGTCGTTGTGGCTTATAGGACGCATGCGACGCCGTAGCGCGATCCGAGAAATCATTCCGTTTATCGCCGGTCACGACACGCGAACCCTTCGCGAAGCAGCTCGCGCGCTGCGCCGATTAGGCGCATGGGCCGAATTACGCACGATTCAAGAATTCGACCTGGATGCCAAGGTGCGGTGCTTCGCCACGCCTCGCACGGCTCGTTCGTTCGACGAACGCTTCAGCCGTTTCGCCGGAGCATCTTCCAGAGATGCATCCGAGGCTCTGCCGTCTCAGCGACCTTTTCAGATCAATACTGGCCTACCGCGCTCTGCGCAACGGTCGCTGCGAACGCCCGAGCTGATTCGGGCCGTGCTTGAGAACATTCGCCGGCTAGTGCGCGGCGGCTGAGCCAGCGTCCCGGCACGAATCCAGCAATCGCGATCGTGAATTAATGTATCCGGCGAAACACGGTCTTCCCTTTTTCGGGGAACAGCTTGTCCGCGCCGCCGCCGCTGAGATACACCATCAGGTGCTCGCTCGAATCGGTGAATTGCACGCTCTTTAACTCGCTCCCCTCGCGAACCACCGTTCCACCGAGTTCACCTCGATCGATCGCGGCTGCTGCGGCTGCGAAATCAATGCCCCACACGTTCAGCTCGTCCCCGACGATCTTGTACTTCATGAAGTAGTACTTCGCCGCTCCCGCCGCGGGTACGCCTGGCGTCTCCTCGATAGGCAGCACCGCATTGGCGAATTGATTCTCGCGGCACTTCGAGACGAAGAAGCGCATCGAGAATGGCTTTTCGACGCCGGTCCGGCCGTCGGACGTGCGGTGCGTCACCAGCCAGAACCGCATCAGCCCCTCTTCGGCCTCGTCCTCGGTGATCCCCTTCTCCAGCTCGGCGCCAATGTGTAGGTAACGGACCGACTCTTCGTCTTCGGACGTCCACAAGCCAGTCAGCTCTTTATCCTGCTCAGCGCTATAGAGCGGCGTGATCGGGTGTTCGGATTCCGGAATGCAGCCTGTCAGCGCGACGAGGAATAGCAAGCCGCTTGTCGTTCTACGTAGCCTTTGCATCGCGAAGCCCCTTGAGAAAGATAAGCCGAGAGTGAAACGCGCCCGGTTGATTTTGCAGGCGAAACGCGCCTTCCAAATTATAACCCTACGAATTCTGTAAGACAGTGAACCATCGGGACGCCATTTCCGTGCCTTTAGGGCGATTTCATCATTGCAAGCTCGTGGACGCGATTGTTCGCGCAGGAGTCGAGGATCCGCTCTGCCATTCCGGCCGCCGCCTGTCGACAAGGCTACGGACCAAATGTCGGATCAGGAGTATCGCAGCTGTTACACTTCGATCGCGATTTTCGCGACTTTCGCCGCACCTTTCTTGCATATCTGTAAGCATCGAAAACTACTCGTGACTTCGGAGCTGTTTTATGTTGAAACTAAACGCTCCTCTGGTTTCTAATAGCGAAAACGGGGCTTGCAGTTCGGGAGCGCCGGTTATGTGGTACACCATCCACGGTTTCGCGGTCGGTTGTGTTCTTGCCATTATCTCCCTGCTGCCCCATCAAGTCAGGGCAGCCGTGGCGCCTGCGGAAAAACCCGCCCGACTGGATGTCGGCGGCCAGGATGATGATCCTTGCTTTGCCTTGCATCTTGCGCCGTCGGTTGCGCGTCCGCGCTCGCGTCCTCGTGACGTTGTCATTCTGTTCGACACGTCGGCGAGTCAAGCCGGCGATTATCGCACGAAGGCATTGATCGCACTGAACGCGACACTGGCGGCGTTGAGATCCGTCGATCGGGTTCGCCTCTTCGCTGTCGATCTAAACGCCGTGTCGTTGATGGACCGATTCGCCACGATCGACGACCCCGGCACACGGCAGGCGATCGATGCGTTGAACGAGCGCGTTCCATTGGGAGCCACGGACATGGCGGCAGCCCTGTCAGCCGCCAGTGAAGCGTTCCCGCAGGCAAACGACCGCTCGCGCGCTCGGGCCGCCTTATATATTGGCGACGGCATGAGCACCGCAAATTTCATTGCTCACAAACAGGCATTGCCGTTGGTCGAGCGGTTACGCGAGGGGCAAGTGCCCGTTATCGCTTATGCCATCGGCCCGCGTGTCGACGTTCCGCTACTGGCCTGCCTGGCTCGCCAAACCGGCGGCGTATTGGCTGTCGACGGCGACAACTTCACCGGCGCCGCCGTCGGAAATTGGCTGGCCGCGGCCGTCCAGGCTCCGGTTGTTTGGCCCAGCTCCGTCGAAATGCCAGGTACCCTGCGCAATCTCTCCGGCGATCGAGGTCTTCCCTTGCGTTTCGATCGAAACACGATTTTTCTCGGCGATGGAATGCTGTCGACGCCCCAACAGATCAAGATGCGAGCCGACGTCGGCGGACAAATCCAAGAACTAATATGGACCGTCACACCATCGGCACCGAATGCCGATCATGCCTACCTGGAATCACTCGTCAAAGCAGGTCGGCACGATCGAGGCATCGGTCTACCAGCGCTGGGGAGCGAAGGCCTGGCCGAGCTGCGGCGTCTCTCGCTGCTTGGCGCAAATTCGTTGAAGCGATTAGGGCAAGTTGCCTTGGCATCCGGCGATCCGCAACAGGCACGCCGGCTCGCCGGCGAGGCACTCGTGATGGATGCCGCGGATGCGGAGGCGGAATCGCTCATGCGCTCGGCCAAACGTGCCAGCCAGCCCGGAGCAGCGGCGCCAAAGATGGAATTCGAGCTACCGGCCGATGCCGCAGCCCCGGCCGACAATGAAGACCACGCCCTGCTGGATGCCGTTGATCGGAACCGGCGGGTCCTGCAACAAGCCGTCCAAACTGAGGTTCGGAATGTCATCAAAGAGGGGCGAGCGCGAATGGCCGACGTCCCCGAGCTGGTGATCGACAATCTGAAGCTCGAGTTAGAGAGAGTCCGCAAGATGCCGGAACTTGACGCCGCGCAGCGCCAGCGGCTGGACGCCCAGTTGGAAATGGCCCTGCAAGAAGCCTCGCGCCGCGCGTCGGAAAAGATCGAACGGGATTTGCGTACGCAAGAAGTTCAGGCAGAGGCCGACGCCCGCAAACAGATTAATCGCGAGTTAGTGATCAATCAGCAAAAGGCCGATCAGTTGCTGGCCCGCTTTGAGTCGTTGCTGGACGAGCGGCAATTCCGCGCGGCTGAAGAAGAAGCGGATCGCGCTCACGACATTCCGCCGGCATTGCGCAACACGCCTGAGCCAGGCGAGGCCGTGGCCACGGCCATGTCACCGACCGTCGCGCGCACGATGGGCTATGTGTACGACATGAAGGACTTGGTCCGCCGCCGTCATAAGGGGGTGGTCGAGTCGCTCTATGCAACGGAAGTCGCGCACATCCCACAATCGGACGAACCGCCGATCATCTATCCCTCGGCCGAAGAGTGGATGCTGAAGACCGAGCGGCGCAAGAAGTACGCCGAGGCGGTCAGCTTATACCAGCCCGGTTCGTCCGAAGAAAAGATCTATCGCGAGTTAGGCAACACGACCGACCTCGAATTCGCTGACACGCCGCTGACAGACGTAATTGATTACATCAAGAGCAAGCACGAGATCGAAATTCAGCTCGATGCCAAAGGCTTGACGGATGCGGCGGTCGACCCCTCGGCGCCGGTCAGCAGGAGCGTCAAAGGAATCAGTCTGCGCAGCGCCCTGCGCCTGATTCTGGAAGAGTTCGATCTGACGTACGTAGTCCAGGACGAGGTGCTGAAGATCACGTCGAAGGAAAAGGCCGACGAAATTCTGACCACGCGTGTCTATCCTGTCGCCGACCTAGTCATTCCGGTCAGGACCATGATGGGCGGCATGCGCGGAGGGATGGGTGGTGGTATGGGTGGAGGCATGGGTGGTGGCATGGGCGGTGGCATGGGTGGTGGCATGGGTGGTGGCATGGGTGGTGGCATGTTTAACGTTCCATCGCCGAACTCCTCAGCTAATAACTTCAGCAGGCGGAACGACATGTAACACCGCTAGGGATTATGCCCGCAGAGAGCCGTGGACTTTCCGCGCGGCATATCCAAAGCCGTTGTCCCGTCATTTCACGCGAGTTAGATTCAGGTTGATTCCGCCTTCTTGCTTTACCGGTGCGAGGCGGCCCATAAGATCGCGCCTTCTACGCAAAGGAGCTGAGCCATGAGCCAGCATTCGCGGCGATCGTTTCTGGCGGACGTGGGTCAAGGCATGATCGTAGCCACGATCGGCTACGGTGCGGCACTCGAGTTGGGGCTAACCCGGGCAGTCGCGGATGATACACCGGCGCGCATCACGTTCGGCCCACGCGAATCGCTCGTGGCGCTGATGCAAGAGACGCCGATCGATCGCCTGCTGCCGGCGCTCGTCGATCAGCTTCGCCAGGGCGTGGCGCTCAAGGAACTCGTGGCCGCGGCCACGCTGGCTAACGCTCGCGCGTTCGGCGGCGAAGACTACATCGGCTTCCACACATTCATGGCGCTCGCGCCGGCCTTGAACATGAGCGAGCAGCTTCCCGAGCCCATGCGCGCTTTGCCGGTGCTGAAGGTGCTGTATCGCAACACCGATCGCATCCACGCGCGCGGCGGAAACGGCGAAGATGCGTTGCATCCGGTGGAGGTCAGCAGCGCCTTCGATACAAGCGACGCCGGCGCCCGCATTCGCGAGGCAGTACGCAACAAAAATCTGCGCCTCGCCGAGGAATTGCTCGCGGCCGCCGCCGGTCGCTCGCCGACCGAGGCTTATAACGATCTGTTGCCGGCCGTGGCCGACGCCGTGGAAGTCCATCGCACGGTACTGGCCTATCGCGCCTGGGATTTGCTCGACCTTGTCGGTCCCGAGCATGCGTTTACGACGTTGCGACAGTCACTTCACTACTGTGTCGACAACTGCAAGCCCTCCTACAACGATCGCTTTGCCAGCCTGCGCGATCTTTTGCCTCGCTTGCTGGATCAGTATCGCCTTGTCGAGCGCGAGCCGGGCACGCGCGTCGCCGATGACGGCTGGCTCGACTCGATGTGCAACACCTTGTTGACCAGCACCGCCGATCAGGCGGCGGATGCCGTGGCCGCGGCGCTGGCCGACGGTATATCCGCAGAATCAGTGGCCGATGCCGTGGCGCTGGTCGCCAATCAGTTCGTCCTGCGCGACAAGGGACGAATCGCCCGTAATGCTCAGCCGAACAAGCCGATCGGCAGCGTGCATGGCGATTCGATCGGCGTCCATGCCTCGGATTCGGTCAACGCCTGGCGGCATATCGCGCGAGTCAGCAATCGGCGCAACAGTGTGGTGAGCCTGATTCTGTCCGCCTGGCAGGTCGGCAGCGATCGCAGCTTCGCGCCCGAACTCGCGACGGGAGCGCCGCAGCCGGCACCCGAGCAAGTCGAGAAGATCAAGTCGCGAGATCAGGCCTCTCTCGTGGCCGATCTCAATGATGCCATCCGACACCAGGATCAAGCACGTGCCTGTGCCCTGGTACACGTCTATGGCGAGCAAGATTATCCGGCCGCCGACATTCAAAGTCTGCTGCTGGGTTACGCCATTAGTGAGGACGGAGCCCTGCACGCTGAGAAATACTTCAACACGACGACCGAGGAGTTCGCCCGGGCGCGTCCGAAGTTCCGCTGGCGACAACTGACAGCTCTGGCCCGCGTCACAGCCAGCGAATACGGTCAGCCGGCCCCCGGCATGGCAGAAGCGCGCTGTCTGCTTAATATATGAGGCTGCGGCGCGCTAGCAGCTCCACGGCCGCGACCGAATCCATCAATCTCGGGAGGGCGCGGCTGCGGCCGGGCCGTGACATGAAAACAGCTCGATGCGCCGTTCGTGCGAAGCTTCCTACACCTTTTGTTGTCCGCACCATCTGGCAGCGAGAGCTAATCGCCGGATGCCTCGCCCTGCTGATCGCGCTATCGGCAAATTTTGCGGCGGCGGCCGCGGAACCTGATCCGCGCGCCTCGGCCCGGCTGTTCTTCACCTCTCAAGGAAAAACGGCCGTCATCCGCGCCGACGGCAGCGACCTGAAGTGGCTGGAATTTGAGGTGCCGAATCAGGCTACCTGGCAACCTGGCTCGAGTTTTCCGGACGGCCGGCGCACGGTGATGCTCAGCATGGAGCCGCGTCGTGACGGGCCTGGACGCCCGTTCGAGGAATACTACACGCAGACGCCGACCCACATCTGGATCTACAACCTGGATACCGGCTCGCTCGATGAGATCTGCAATCGCGATCGCCTGGCCCCCTTCGAAACGCCGGCGCTGTTGGTCAGCGATAACCGGATTTTGGTGCAAGTCGTTAAGAACAAGGTCGGGCAGATCGTCAGCATGAATCTCGACGGCACCGATGCCCGCGACTTTACGCATGGCGGCGAGGGACTGCCGTACGGGCTAAGCCTCAGCCCCGATGGTCGTCGCGTTGCGTTCCATCTGGCCGGCCCGCAAGGCTATCAAGTCTGGACTAGCGACACCGACGGCACGAACCGCGTGCAGATCGCGGGCCATCCCGATCATCTTTACTTCGGCACCAGTTGGTCGCCCGACGGTAAATGGATCTTGTACGTCGATTGTCATTACAAGAACGAGCCGGGGCACGATTGGGCTGATGTCTGCATCGGCAGCGCCACAGGCGGCGAACATCGCGTGCTGACCGAGGGGCAACCGATGTGGTTCGCTGCGACCTACGGCGACACCACCAGCCGCGGCAGCGGGTCGAATCTGCCGGCCTGGACACACGATGGTTGCATTCTTTATCCGCGCCGCACCGAAGGGGCACGCATCGCGTGGCCCTATCGCGTCGGTCAGCCGGACCTGGACCACTTCAATCGTGACTACAAGTCCGAGGACGCTCGCGGCGGCACCGAGATATTCCGGCTCGATCCTCGTAATGGTCAGTCAACGGCTCTCACGCATAGCGATCCGGCCGTATGGGACTTTCGCGCGAGCGAATCTTCCGACGGTCGCTACATCATTTTCTGCCGCGCAGCCACGGGCGCTGCGCCCACTTTGTGGGTTATGGACGCCGAGGGCCACAACGCCAAAGAGATCTCGAAGGGACGCGACGATCGCGGACTCGATCATCCGCGCTGGCTGCCGCAGCCGGTGGCGGGAGAATAGTGGTCGTCCGCCCTGGCGCTTTGCGAGCTAACACATTCCTAACAATTACGGCTTGATCGTGCGGTCCTAGGCAATCCCAAGTGCCCTGATATGCTGACAGAGCGCATGTATCGTGCGGTCTCTCGCGCAGGTCGCGCTTGCGATTGGTCCGAGATCGCGTCGCATGCGCATCGGGGCGCAACGTGGTTTCTCATCGACTGACAGGAGGTCCCGTGGCACGGCGCGCATTTACGCTGGTCGAAGTTCTGGTCGTCGTGGCGATCATCGGACTGTTGATCGCTATCTTATTGCCGGCCGTGCAGGCGGCGCGAGAAAGTGCTCGCCGAGCGGAATGTTTCAATAATTTGAAGCAGATCGGCCTGGCGCTCACGAGCTATCACGATGCCTATGGGAGGCTGCCTGCAGGTTACGTGGCAGGGTTCGACAGCCAAGGTAACGATACAGGGCCGGGCTGGGCGTGGGGGGCAAGCATTCTGCCACAACTCGAACAATCTCCCATCTTTGGCGTCATTCATTTCAACCTGCCGATCGAAGACGCCACGAACGGCGTACGCGTCGCAAAGATCCCCACCTATCTTTGCCCCTCGGATGAAGTCGCTCCCTCGTGGACGGCTTGGACTCGCGACAATCTCGGCAATCCGATTTCAAAGATCTGCGAAGTTGCCCCTTCGAATTACGTGGCGATGTATGGTTCGACGGAGCCGGGCGTTGATGGCGACGGATTGTTCTTCCGCAATAGCGCCGTGCGATTCGCTGACATTACCGACGGACTGACGCAAACGATCGCCGCC
The DNA here is from genome assembly GCA_036499395.1 of Pirellulales bacterium. Classification (NCBI taxonomy): domain Bacteria; kingdom Pseudomonadati; phylum Planctomycetota; class Planctomycetia; order Pirellulales; species Pirellulales bacterium. The sequence goes on along the minus strand of DASYDW010000041.1, from coordinate 17,237 downwards.
GGAGAGCGGTCGCACTTCCTAGGATTAGCGACCTGGTCAGGCGCGGTGACTGGTGCCAAGCTGTTCGACGATGATGGCGATGAAGTGGGTCGGGCGCACGTAGAGAACGCCACCGGCATGGTCCTGGGACATGCGGGAGAAAAGGCCACTCCGGGCGCGGCGGCGAGCGACGTCAATCAGTTCTACAGCTTTCATGGCCAGGGCGCGAATTTTTTGTTCATGGACGGACATTGCACCTTTATTCCCACGAGCATCGACTATCTCACCTATCAGGCGATGTCGACCCGCGCCACGGGAGAAACGATCTCAGGAGCCTACTAATGCAACGATTGCTGTGTGTCGTGATGCTCGTGGCGCTGACCGGTTGCGGTCACAAGGGAAAGCAATCCGACAAGCCGATCACGATCGAGCAAGTGCCCGAGGCAGCGATGAAAGCCGCCCAGGCTGCCGCCAAGAAAGCGTTTCCCGACCTGAAATTTGAAACAGCCACGCTGCGCGGCGAGAATGTCTACGAAATCACTGGTAAAACGAAAAATGGCAAAGTGCATGACGTCGAAGTGACTGCCACCGGTGAAATCCTGGAAGTCGAATAGCTGCACGCAGGCCGCCCGTGAAGTATTTTCTTGTCAACTGTGCGGACCTCTTGTTGGGACTCACCTCGTCATGCACCGCGGCCGATGCGGATCCGGCAAACCGAACAACCTCGAACGTCGCCTTCTATTCTGGCCGATGATAAGTGGACGTACGATGCAGCGAGTAGCATCGCAACGGAACATCTGCCGCAGCCATCGGCCTGAGCCTCCTCGCAAAGAAAGCTGCTTCTACGCGTCCGTGGTCGAAGCACGACAAGAACTCGTGCGATACGGTCGCCGTAGTTGGTGTCTCTGAGCGACCGGATCTATTTCTGCCCCTCGTGATGCATCCCCCAAAAGCTTCACCAGGCGGTCCATCCGCCGTCGACAATTAGATTTTGTCCGGTGACGTAGCTACTTGCGTCGCTGGCAAGAAAGAGCACGGCACCCTTGAGCTCGTGTGGCTCGCCCATTCGACGCATGGGAGATTTTTCGGACAACCGCGCTTTGAGTTCTGAGGACACGCCCGGCGCCGGAAATGGCCCTGGACTGAGAGCGTTGACGCGCACCCGATCCTGAGCCCAGTAGACCGCCAGGTGCCGCGTCATCTGCAAGATGCCCCCCTTCAGAGCGTGATAGGCGACCGGACTCGCCGAGCCGGGCACGTATACTTCGGGGTAAGAAGCCACGAGTCCGTACATCGAGCCAAGCATGATGATGCTCGCGGGCACGCCGCGCTCGACGGCCTGATCACGCACCATCCGCGCCAGCAGAAAATAGCCCGTCGCATTTGCCAATTGCCGCGTGAATTCCTCTCCGCTGCAGGTGGTAAGGTCGGCTTTCACCTGTTCATGTCCGTTATTCACCAGCACGCCAATCGGCCCGCACTGGGCGGTGATTCCCGCGAACTCATCAGCCAGACGATCCACCGACTGGTGATCGAGGCACACACCATGATGGCAGGCCGCGCCCATCACGGGTAGTTGGCTGGCGAACGACGCCGCGCGCCCAGCGTCACGACTGGAAACGACGACGCTCGCGCCGGCCTCGGCCAGCGCGCGAGCCGAGGATCTGCCCAGGTGCCCTGTTCCACCGGTCACCAATGCAGTACGACCGGTCAAGTCGAACAGTTGTTGAATCGTTGGTTCTGCGGTCATCATGCTTCGCGATCAATCAGCGGAAGTGGATACCCAACTGGCCGTCTCGAGAGATTTAAGTATGGCAAGATTCACACGCAAGGTTTGCATTCCCTCTTCTAAGGAGCAGAGCGGTGGCTCCTGTTTCTCAATGGCTTCGAAAAAAGTGCGCAGTTGCGCCACGAAGAAGTCGTCACGTTCGACCAGCGCTCCGGGCTCGTCGTGCCAGGCGTTGCCCGGCTCGACCATCCATCGCCAGCGATTCTCATGCAGCTCGAAACGCAACGTGCCGCGCTCGCAGATAACGGTGATCGTAAACTCGTTAGGCGCCTGGTGCTGGTTCAAGCTATACGAGGCGGGAATTCCTCCATGATTCGCCAGCACATGCACCGTATCCTCGACATCGACGCCGGGAACAACGGCATGTTTCGCATCGGCCACGACTCGATCGATGGGGCCGACAAGCCATTCCCCTGCGTTGATCAAATGCGTAAGTGCATCTTGAATCGCGCCCCCTCCGGTTGACCTGTCGCGGTAGTAGGTGTCGCGATAGGCAGGGCGATAGAAGGGGAAATCCTGTCCGGCCACGGCAACGAGTTCCACCGGTCGCCCGAATCGCTCTGAGAGGAGTGCTTCGCGCATGGCGGCGAGAACAGGATTCGCCCGCTGAACGTATCCAACAGCGGCTACGATGCGGCGCTGCTCGACGAGCAACCGCAATTCGTCAACGCCTGCGAGGCTGGTGCTCAAAGGCTTTTCGATTAGGAGATGCACACCTCGCTCGGCTAGTTGGTTGGCGATCGTGATGTGCAGATGCGCGGGCACGCAAATGACGGCCGCCGTCGGCGCCACCGCGATCGCGTCCTCGAGATTATCGTAGGCGTTGGCAACGCCATATCGTTGTGCGACCGAATCTCGCAGCGAAGCGTTAATGTCAAAGCAAGTTACTTCGGCCCGGCCCAGCCGCTGCGCGCAGCGTAAATGCCGCTCGCCAATCGACCCGACTCCGATGATGAGCAATCGCTGAGTGTTCAAGCCAAGCCCCTTGCTTTGCCAAGGCGAGTTTAAGTAGTGCTCGGTTTCAGGCGATTCTCGAAGCGGAAGCCCAGCGAGGCGAACTGGGACTGAATATTTTCCAGGCCGCGCTTGAGCATCACGATGTCAGCATTGTGAAACAAGAGGCGCGCTCCCATTTCGAGGGCCTGTCCTGCTTGCTCGGGCGTGCCGACCGTGCGCGCCCAATGCTTACCGGTATTGCGCGCGGCGACGGCGACCTTTTCCACGGCCTTGGTAAGTTTAGGGTGGTCGAACTGCAGCGGAAATCCTCCCAGAATCGAAAAGTCGGCAGGTCCGAGCAGCAAGGCATCGACCCCCGGCGTGGCCGCGATTTCCTCGGCGCGGTCGACGGCACAATCTTCTTCCAGTTGGATCAGAATGAAGGTTTCGCGGTTGGCGTGCGCTAGATACTCCAAGAGGGGCGCGGCGGTGTAGATCGCGTCGGCGTTGCCGCCGTCGAAGCCGCGTCGACCCAGGGGAGCAAATTTCGCCCAACGGACGACTTCCGCAGCCTCTTCGGCGTCCTCGCAACGCGGATACATGATCGCCTGAGCTCCCATCTCCAGCAGGCGCCCCATCCGCATGAATTCGCCCTTGGCCGGACGCGCCACGATGTCCGCACTTCCCACGCGCGCCGCGCGCATCAATTGTCCGGCAGTTTCCACGCTGTAGCCATGATGCTCCAGGTCCATCCACAACCCGTCGAAACCCATCAAGCTTGCCAGCTCGAACACCGAAGGGTCGGTCAAATGCAATTGCGTACAGAGCGCGGGCTCGTTATTCGCCAACTTAGCCTTGATCTTGCTGCATCTCATGTTTCGTGCGGCGCCTTTAAGCTAGAGGAAAGCAAACGCGGCCACGGCTTGGGCTTTAACTATCTGCAATCGACACAGGGACCAGTGCTTTGCAAATCTCTGCGGACGTTCAGGCAACAGCATACGGAATATTGCGCAAGGTGAACTCTCCGGTCCTGGCTAATATCTGCAACACCGCGGTTGACGCCGCAACCTGAACGTCAGCATCCGCATCGTGCAGGAGCGGAACCAGTATGTCCAGGTCCCCAGCGGCGCCGCGAATTCCCAGAGCTGTTGCCGATTCGTATTTCTCATCGTTCGTGCCATGGGACAGATAATCCAGAATAGCTTGCTTGAGATTTGCGAAATCCGCGTTTTCTGATGCAGTGATGAATGCGGCGCTGATGCAGTACTTGCGACTCGATGGATCCGTCTCGGCCATCGCGACTGCGAGAATCCGCTCTAAGGTCGCGGTTGGAAGCGTGTCGCGAATATGACGTAGCGCGTACGCGGCGATGCCTCGGATGATCGGGTCGGGATCGCCGAGCAGGTCGGTTAATCGCTCCAGATCGTGTGCATTGCCAGAAACTGCAAGCAGCCAGCGGCCGTGAGGTATCGCGCTGCCGGGCAGGCGTTCGATGGCGTGCTCGAACTGCGTACGATGTGCGGCATCGACTCGATACTTCAGCTTGGCAAGCGACTCCGCGGCGCTCGCCGCGTCTGGGCTGCCAGGGCTTAGACAAACCGCACATATCTGATCGACGTGCCGTGTGCGTTCGGTCGCAGTTCGCTTCGCTCGGGCCAGCACGCGCCAAACACAGATTCGCTGGCCAGGGAGATTGCCTTCTCGCTCGAGAGCCAGCTCGAAGATTGGCAATACCGCTTCGGCGTAGCCAAAGGCGACCAGGGACTCTGCGGCGTGCAATCGAACGTAAGGCGACGGGTTCACGAGCGATTTCCGGAGCACGGTCAGCGCGCTTGCGCGTATCACATCGATTCGGCTCGCCGACCGATCCGCGGGCCCGGAAACGAGGTTTTCGTTCATGCGTTTCTGCCGAATCCTTGATGGCCGTCGTGGCTGCGTAGGCTCTAGAAATTGCCGGATTTCCTGGGGAGAGAGGGCCCCTCAGGACAGGGTATTTTGGCGTCGTACGCTGAAAAACGCATCTGTTACAACCTCTTGTCGATTCAAATCGGACCACCAGTTGACTTGGATAGCCGTCCGATGGCCTGCCAATTTGAGCAACCAATTAGCAGAGTTCGTCGAATCTAGACGATATTTGTCGAGTGTCCAGCAATCTTCTCGAACAATTTTGTTGACAAGCTCCTTTCCTAACATTAGCTTAACGTCAACCTATTTCGTATCTCTCTGCAGATGTCTTTAGAACGTCTGTCAAAGTAGAGTGGGAGGTCGGTCGTGACCAGCCCTGAGATCATCAAATCGAGCGGAGGGCTTGCAGCCGTGGAGCCCATTCGGCGGACTCAGCAAAAGCACGAGCGTCTGCGTTCCCAGCTCTTAGGCGACATTGCCGTTGGGCGATTGCGCCCCGGTGACGCGTTGCCCAGCGAGAAAAAGCTGGCCGAAACCCTCCGGGTTTCGCGCCATACGGTTCGCCAGGCTTTGTGTGAGCTTGAGCGCGAAGGAGCGGTGGAGCGGGTTCATGGCAAGGGGACGTTCGTCGTCGACCGAGCCTCGGACAGCGCCGCTACCCGTGCTCCTTCGTTTGCCGTCGTGGTCAATGAAGTCTCGACGGGCTATTACCCAAGTTTGCTGGCGGCCTTTGAGCATGCGGCGAAAGTTGCCGGCCGGCCCACCGTCATTTGCAACAGCAACAATGACGTGGCCCAGCAGGGTGATCACTTATTGCATTTGCTGCACAACCGAGTGTCAGGGATCGCGCTGAATCCATGTTCCGCGACGGCTACTCCGAGCTACCAGGTTCAGGTCATGCAGGAGGCGGGGATCCCCGTTGTGCTATTGCATCGGTCTGTCGCTGATGTCAAGGCGCCGGTGCTGCGCGTACCCGAACAGAGGTTGGGTTATCAGGCGGCCCGATTGATGCTCGAGAAGGGGCATCGTCGCGCAGCTTTCATGTCGGGTCCGCAAGGGGCCACCGTGGCAGCGTCGGAGGTCGGGTTTCGCGAGGCCCTGGCCGAGGCGGGCTGTGACCTTCCGCCGGAGTTGGTCCACTACAGCAAATTGAAGACGTTTTCCAGCGTCGAGGACATGCATAGCATCGAGGAGCAGACGAAACGCTGGTTAGGCCAGATGTTCTCGTTGCCGCAGCCCCCCACCGCACTGTTTGCCACATTCGATTCACTGGCGGAGCTCGTCTATCTTTTCGCCGGAGACGTGGGCTTGCAGGTACCAAACGACCTGTCGATTGTCAGCTATGGCGGAGTGCGTCGCGAGACTGGGGTCCTTAGTCGTCTCACCGCGATCACTATTGACGAAGCCGAAGAAGCCCGGCTGGCGGTAAAACTATTGATCGAGATGTCCGATCAGCGGCGGCCTATCTGCTCGGACGAAGAAATTATGTTGTCGTTGAGCGTTAGCCCTGGCCAGACTCTGGCGGACCGAAGCGGAAATAGCGGGAAATAGAACCGAGACGGCAGCCAAGCGCGCCGGCGATTGCGAGGTCGCAGCGCGAGATGGGAAACGGAGGTTACTACCAAAGCAAGGCATGCCGGCCGGAGCGAACTCTCGCAAAGGACGGGGACCAATCCACGGCAATCGTGCGCAGCGGATCGTGCTGGACGCTGGCGAGACTGCCCGTACAAGGATCGTTGAAGTGGTCTGGATAAAGGTAAAGCTCGGATCGACGAAGGGGAGCGCGTGGGAGATGTCGATTCTCATCAGCGGTGGCAAGACCGCGAATCCTTTCCTCTGTTAACAGGTACACCTCATGACCAACCACAAATCTGCGAGCGTGTTCGCGCTTTTTGCCGTGTTGGCCGTTGCTACGGCCGTGCCGGGACAATCCATTCAGGACGTGACTACCGGCCAGTATCTCTTCTACGACAACTATGAAGAGTACAACACCGTCAGCACGGTCCCCGCGCCTGATACCAGTGGCAACTATAGACCGGGCCCCGGTGCCATCATTGGATCTTGGGTTCCGAATTCGGGTGACGCCGCCGTCAGCACGCAGGTCACTAACTCGCATACCGGCGGTGATCCGGGGGCGTTCCAGGGCACGCAATACCTGCGTATGTACCGAGATACCAGCAACGAAGGTGGAAACGCCCTCGCCAAGGACTCGGCAACAGTTGCGGCCGGAGACACGGTCGAGATGCGGGCAATGGTATACCTGCCGGCTGGTTCGGATGTAAATGCCCGCGCCCAAATCATGATGGTGACAACCACTAAGGGAGATGGCTCCGATTTCATATCTGCGCCAGCGTGGGTTCGTGGCGATGGCGCGGGAAATGTGGACGCCGTCATTGGCGATGGCGCCGGCGGCGGCCTCACGGTGGTTCCGACCGGGTTGCAGTATCTGACCAATACCTGGCAGGAGTGGGACCTCACGTACACGAATGGCGCTTCGACGTTCAGCGTTACGGTAGGAGGACAGACCGTTAGCGGGATACCGTCGGTACAGATCGGCAGCGTGTCCGGCTTTCAACTTCTCAATGGCGCTGATACGCCCTCGGGATCGGCATACTTCGACTCGATAAACGGTATCAATTTCCTACCCGGCGACTTGAATCAGGACGGAAAGGTCAATCAGGCCGATTACGCGATTCTGACCAGCCATTGGTTGCAGACCGGCGTCACGGGCGCCAATGGCGATCTCAGCGGTGATGGAACGGTGAACATCACGGATTTCAGCATTTTCAAGCAAGATTACATTTCCGCCAACGGTGCCGCGAGCGCCAGCGTGTTGGCGGTGCCTGAACCGGGCAGTCTGGTGTTGTTTTCGGCGGCACTACTTGCGGTGTTGGCGCTACCCCGCCGCAAGAAGTGAGAAGTCGGCGTATCGATACGAATTACGACTGCTTTTGACTACACGAGAACAACACCAATCGAGCGACCGACGAGAGGGAACCGCCAACGATACTCCCGCTCACTCGGTTCGCGACGCGAATAGGTTCAGGAGATACTGATGTTAAGGCTACCTAACAGAACGATAGTGGCCTGCGGCGTCGCATGCGTGACGTTGATCGCTTCGCTCAGCGAAGTGCGGGCCCAAAATCTGGCACTTTCCATCGATCCTTATTCCGGTGCGGCATCGATCTCGAATCCGGCCGGTACGCCCGTCAATCTCGATGGCTATCAGCTCACTTCGGCCTCGGGGCAGTTGAGCACCACGGGTTGGAACAGCTTCACCCAACGCGGATTAACTGGCTGGCAACAGGTGAGCCCGACGGCAAATGGGCTCAGTGAACTGAATCTGACGTCCTATACGTCGATCCCTTCGGGAGGCAGCATCACGCTGGGTGACCCGTTCAAGGTGAATGGCACCGAAGATGTGCATTGGGGTTATTCCTCGCCCACGGGTACAGGAACCGAGACATCCATTAACCCTGCGCCCTTGGTGTATGCAGGCGGTTTGCAGGTTCAAGCGATCACGGTCGTCGACAAGACGAACACCGTCGTGGGCACTCATCTGGTTCTCTTGAACCAAGAGACGTCGCCGACGTTCAACGTCGATGCCTACGTGATTACTTCAACAAGCGGCACCCTGAAGCCAACTGGCTTCACCGGTTATGCCAGCCATGGCGTGCCTGGTTGGCAATCGGTGGCGCCATCGACCAATGCCCTGTCCGAGCTAAATCTGACCAGCTCGTCGACCTTGGCGCCACACCAGGATCTAATCCTGGGCTCCGCATTTACGGCCGGAGGAGCCCATGACTTGTCGCTGCAGTTTCATTTAGTCGGGACAAGCACCGCGGCCTCGAACGGCACGGTTCATTACCAAACCGTGCTATCCGGTGACGCCAACGGAGATGGCATCGTCAATGGGCAGGACTTGGCGCTTATATCGTCGAACTGGCTGCATACAAACACGCTCTCCGGCGACGTCAACTTCGACAGCATCGTCAATGGGCAAGACCTAGCCCTCATTTCATCCAATTGGCTGCAAACCCTCAGCGGCGGCGGCGCCATGGCAAGCAGCATTCAATCGGCACCCGTGCCCGAGCCCAGCAGCCTAGCGCTTTTGGCCGTAGGGCTGTCGGCGGTGGGGTTGCTGCGTTACGGACGTAAAGGAAGGGGCGAACGCTTTTCGAAGGAGGCCGTTTGACTTTAGCACCAGCACCACCGGTCAGCGCCCCTCGGTGAGGCCATGCCAGCCTTGCCGAGGGGACTGGCTGGGTTTTTACGACGAAGCAGAGATCGAGGAACAGAGATCAAGGAACAGTGAAGTGCCGCGGTAGTGCCTGAGCTACCGCACGTTTTCCAGGGGGTGTTGAGAACCAGAGGAAGCGGAGTTGGCTGGAAGGAATGGTCATGAACCGATCTCGTCCCATGTCGCTCCGCGGTAAGAGCCGCGGATTTACACTCGTTGAACTATTGGTGGTCATCGCAATCATCGGGATTCTCATTTCCTTGCTGCTTCCCGCGGTGCAGGCGGCGCGCGAGGCGGCCAGGCGATCGCAATGTAGCAATAATCTTAAGCAGATCGGCCTGGCCATCCATGAGTACCAGGACAGCATGCAGGCGCTGCCGATAGGACTCTCTCAGCCGCCGACGGTTCCCGCTAATTGGTCGACTTGCGGTAGTGGTCCTTACAATACCTGGCCGGCGCGGTTGTTTCCCTATCTTGAACAGCAGAATCTGGCCTGGGACTTCAACTACGGCTACGCCACCTGCGGCTATGACCCGATCAACGGGCCAGCGATGTCGACGTGGATTTCCAGTTACCTTTGTCCTTCAGATACCCCTGATGGGTTTCAGGGAACAACCCGTCTTGCCTCGCGATCGAATTACGTAGCTTGCTTCAGCCCGGACGGCACGATGGTCGAGCCCGGCGCGCCTTGGAAAATAGATGGCTGCAACAACCTGGCGTTCCTGAACCCTGCCAAGCAGCGTGCGTTGTTCAACGTCAATCTCTCGCGGCGCCTGGTCGAATGCACCGATGGACTTTCCAACACGGTGATGATTTCCGAAGCGATCGCAGGTCAGCAGGGAGACATCCGAGGTATGTGGTGGTACCCCTGGGGCATGCAATACGAGCACCATCGCGGTCCCAACTCTCCGATCCCCGACGCAGTCGGAGGAGGACCCGCGTATTGCTATTCCACAACGGATGCGCCCTGCAGCGTGAGCGCCGCCTGCCAAAGCACGATCGACTTCGCGGCGCGGAGTAAGCATCCGCTGGGAGTCCAAGTCTTGCGTGCCGATGGTTCAGCGCAATTCGTGGCCAACGCGATCGATCTCGCAACCTGGCAGGCTTTCGCCAGCATTTCGGGCAGCGAGGCTGTTACCGTTCCCTAACTCCTGGCTAGGCTGCTCCGCATCATGATCGCGACCGACCGAAGGCCGTTCGGGGGCTGGCCAAGCGTGTTTGCGTACTGGGCAATTGTGTTAGGCGCGCCATCCATATTCGCCGATGAATTGGTGTATTCCACGCTGGTGTGGAACGGCGACGCCGCGACGCCGCGCCAGTCGACGATCCGCACGGTAAGCGACACGGGCTACAACGATTCGCTGCTGTTGAATTTGGGTGGTGATACCACGTATCCGCATTTCAGCGGGGACGGTCAGTGGCTCTACTTTCAATCCAACTTTTCCGGTGATTACGAGGTCTATCGCAGTCTGCCCGATGGGAGTCAGGTCACCCAAGTGGGCGCCCCGGCTGAATTTGGCTCGCAATACTTCAGGTCCTACGGATATTCGCTTTCCGGCGATTCGAGCAAGATGGTGTACACCATCTTCGACGGCAACGAAGCGAAGGCCGTCTACGCGAATGCCGACGGCAGCGATGCGCAACTCGTGGCGCCGCAACTGGGCTACACGTACATGGCCAGCCTGAATCAGACGGGCAGCCAGGTTGTGTTCTCGGGGCCTGCCCAGAATTACGAATTGCTGACGGCCACCATGCCTAACGGCCAACCGCAGACCCTCACGCCGAATCTTCCGCAATCGTACGTTCCACAGTTTACTCCAGATGGCAAAACCGTGGTTTTCAATCGTATTGATGGAAACATCTACTCCGAAGACCTCGCGACTTTACAAATACATCAACTGACGCAGAACAACGGTTACGACGAGCTGCATTGGAATGCCACGGACCAGCATGGCTCGACCGATGGTCCTTCGATTTCTTCCGATGGCCAGCACATTGCCTACATTGGCCGTGTCAACGGCGTGGCGCAAGTCTTCACCATGAATCTCGATGGTACGGATCAACGGCAGTTAACCTTCGGTGCCACGGATAGCGGAAGAGTGGTGTGGAGTCCCGACGGGAAAGAGCTGGCATTCGTCACGTTCGTCAACGGATACCCCCAGTTGTTCGATATGTCTTCCTCGGGCGGATTGCCGCTCCAACTGACGAATGTCCCGGGCGGCGGCGTGTACTGGGTGCAATGGGAGCCGACGACCGTGCCCGGCGATTTGAATCGGGACGGCACCGTTGATCTCACCGACTACTCGATACTGACAAACCATTGGCTGCAGTCCAATGTCGATTCGAATGACGGAAATCTCAGCGGCGCGGGTTCCGTCGGGATTTCTGACTTTGCGTTATTCAAAAACGACTACCTCGCCGGAGGTTCCGCTGTTGCATCTACGGCCGTGCCTGAGCCGAATTCGTGTGAGATGATTCTGGCTGCCTTGATTGGCGTTCGGCTGTGGCGCATACGTGATCGCACCGCGGGTCGATACGGTACGGGCGGATGAAGGGATCTCTGATGCAACGCGAGAAACTTTGTACGCTTGCAAACCTTTGGTGGTCAGCTATGAATGCCGCCATTGAGAGGCTTCAAAGGCGATCGCTGAGAAGTCCGTGCTTTGCCTGTTTGCTACTAACGATCATCGTCGGCTGCGGGCGGAGCGACACGGTTTCGATGTCGGGTACCGTTAGCTTGGACGGTCAGCCAGTGAAGGTTGGCGTGATCACCCTTGAGCCATTCGAGGCCAGACAAGCTCCCTCGACAGGAGCAGCCATTGAAAACGGCGCGTTCTCGATCGTTCGTGACAAGGGACCAAAGCGCGGCGTCAGCTATCGCGTCGAGATTTCGGCAATTGACCGCACGAATCTCGAAGTCTGGCAGGTCGCCAAAGAGCAGATTCCGGACAAATACAACCGATTCACCGAGCTTTCCGTGTCCGTGCCACCGGAGGCCGGAAATTTCACGCAGGACTTTGTTCTAACCAGAGATAAACCCAAGAAGCGTTAGCGGCGAATTGTCTGAATTCGCCGCGCGGAGAACGAAATGCAACGAGTTATCTTTTCCATCGCCTGGCTGGCAGGATTAGCGATCATATCCGCGCCAGTGAACGCTACGGACGCCCTGGGGACGCTGGTATTCGCCGAATTACGATTCGACGGAGAATATGCCAGCGAGCTTTACAACGGCAAAGTAACGAAACCGACGACTGGCGCGATCTTTTCGATCAAGGAGGATGGTTCCGAGCTGCAACCGCTGGCTGACGTCGGTGGCGTAACGACTTATCCGCGTTTCAGTTCGCGCGGTGATTGGTTGTACTTTCAATCCAATGCAAGCGGTCAGTCGCAAGTTTATCGGTGTCGAGCAGACGGTACCGACGTTGTTAATCTTTCAGCTCTCCGCGACCTTGGACCGGAATGGAATACGGCCTTCGGAAGCGCGCTTTCGGCCAACGGCGAGCGCCTCGTTTATTCCGTACAAGGGGGCGATCCCACGCCGCGCATCGTCGAGTGCCAGGCCGATGGTCGAAATGCTGTCTGGGTAGCGCCCGATCTGGGTTACATCTATATGGCCACGCCCGATGCCACCGGGGCGCGGATTGCCTTCTCCGGGCCGGCACGCGACTATCGACTATCAATCAGCGAACGGCCGTTCGCCGAGGCGCGCCTGCTGACGCCCGATCATCCCGACTCCTACGTTCCGCAATTCACGCATGACGGAAACTCGCTCTTATTTCTGCGAAAGGACGGCGACCTGTACTCAGTGGATATCGCCAGCTCCAAGGTTCGCCGCCTCACGCAAGGGAACGACTACGTCGAGTTCCATTTATCGCCCAAGGATTTGCACGGCTCAACCGACGGCCCGCATCTATCACCTGACGGCAAGCGGGTCGCGTACATCGCGCGGCGCGATGGCGTGCCACAAGTTTGCACAATGAATCTCGACAGTACCAATCAGCGGCAGATTACGCATCGAAACTCCCCCTGCGGACGCGTGCGCTGGAGTCCCGATGGTCAACGCTTGGCCTTCGTCTCTTTCGAGCCAACGCGTCCGCAGTTGTTTATCGTTAGCGCCGAAGGCGGCGAGGCGAAGCAGGTGACCAAGGTCGAGGGGGCCGTACACTGGATCGATTGGCGTCCGGGCGCCTAATCAGCAGGCCACTGAATAACGCATCCAAAATGGCCACGCAGGGTGTTGTAGCTGCACATTCAGAGAAATTGACAGACCGATCCCGAGGACGTTCTCCGCCATGGAAGTAGCCCGCGAATGCAAACAGTTCAAGGCGGAATTCGATCGCAACGGATTTGTCGTGATTCCCAGTCTGCTGCCACCGAACGACTTCGCTGAATTGCGTCAGAATCTTGACCGCTATATCCGTGAAGTCGTACCTGGACTACCTGATGTCGATGCCTTTTACGAGCGCCGGGATCAGCCGGACACTCTCAAGCAGTTGCAGAGGATGAACTGCGATCCGTACTTCGCCAGTTATTGTCGCCATCCCCGCTGGGTCGCCTTGGCTGAGGCGTTACTGGGCGAACGGGCGAGCGCAGAGCCACCGGAATGGTTCAATAAGCCACCTCGAACGAACCACGTTACTCCTCCGCATCAGGACAACTACTACTTTTGCCTGACGCCCCCTAGTGTCCTAACGGTCTGGCTGGCCCTTGACGATGTCGATACCGAAAACGGCTGCCTGCGATTTGTCACGGGCTCGCACCTGCGCGGCTATCGATCGCACTGCAAATCAAGGATCTTGGGATTCTCACAAGGAATCAACGACTACGCCGCCGAGGATTTTGTGCAAGAGGTTGCCGTGCCAGTGCGCGCCGGAGACGCCCTCGTTCATGCCGGCATGACAATCCACCGCGCAGATGCCAACATTTCAACGACTCGTCAGCGCCGTTCGTTTGCGATGGTTTTCAAGGGAGTTTCCTGCCAGCGGGATGAAGCCGCCTATGGGCGGTATCGAGCGGCAGCTCACCATCAGCGTCAGGAGCTTGGCCTGAAAACCTAGTGGAGAATTTGTGCGTCAATGTTGGTGTACTGGATGAATAGGTGCCCAGGAGTCATAGTTGAGGCGGAAGCTTACTGAGAAAGGGCATACACCTTTGCAGAACGGGAACAGAAACGACATGGTCGAGCGACATTTGCTGGAACAATTATCCGGTTTTGATACGGCTCTCTTGGCCAATACGATTGGGTACATCGACGAAACGCCTGCCGCCGAATTCTATCTGAGCGCTGCGATTCAATCCGTGACGCCCACGCTCGCTCCCAGCGTCGGTATCGCGTTTACGTGCGAATTGGATAGCAGCACTCCCGACAATATGGCGGATGTCGACCTGTATTGGCAGCAGTTGGAGGAAATGTCTAAGTGCTCCCTGCCTATCGTCTGGGTTGTTAAAGCGGTGGGATCACGGCCGGAGCACGAGTGCATCCTCGGAGACGGCATGGCCAAGACCCTTCATTCGGTCGGCTGTGGCGCCATGGTCTCCGATGGTTATGTGCGCGACGTCCAAGGTCTTTTGCAGGTGCCGTTCGCCGCATATTGCCGGGGCAAGGCCATTCATCACTGTGCCCTGCGCTTTACGGCCCTGAACCGACCCGTCGAGATTGGCGGAGTCCTCATTCGGCCGGGGGACGTGATCCACGCGAATGACGAAGGCGTGATCCGCATTCCACCTTCCTGCCTGCTCTCCTTGACCGAAGGTGCCACGCGCATGCAAGCTTTCGAGCGAGATGCTCACCGCATGCTCGTACGTACTGATCTGTCTCTCGTTCAGAAGCGGGAGGCCGTTCAAGAGCTCATTGCCGAATACGGATTTGCCGACTGCGTTGCCGGCAAAAGCGCTCGGTCGACTTCCTAGATAACCGGATCCTCGGGGGCCAGGCAACTCGCTTCGTCCGTTTGGTAGACGCACCGGCGCGTTCAGGTATCCATGAACAGAAACCATTCCACTTCTGGCGCATGGCTGATCGTTGCGCTGTTGTGGGTTGTAGCCTGCCTGAACTATCTCGACCGCATGATGATCACCACCATGCGTCTGTCATTGATCGAGGCGGTGCCCATGACGGACACGCAATTCGGACTCCTTACCAGCGCGTTCTTGTGGGTGTACGGCGCGATTAGCCCGCTCGCCGGATTCTTGGCCGATAGAATTGGTCGTGGGCGCGTGATTGTCCTGAGCTTGTTCGTATGGTCTGCCGTTACCTGGCTGACCGGGCGGGCCGAGACATTCGAACAATTGTTGGCCGCTCGTGCCATGATGGGCGTGAGCGAGGCCTGCTATATTCCCGCGGCACTGGCGCTAATTGCCGACGCACACTCGAGTAGCACTCGTTCCTTGGCCACCGGAATCCACATGACTGGTATTTTCGTGGGCTCGGCGCTCGGCGGGCTCGGCGGAATACTCGCCGAACGATATGGTTGGAGTTCGCCATTTTTATATTTTGGCGAATTCGGCATGTTATACGCGATTGTGCTGGCGTTGCTATTTCGCTTTCGAACTCTACCTGTCACAGTCCACTCGGCAACGGGCCGTTCATCGATGGCCTTTGGCGAGGCAATCAAAAGCCTCACCCGCGGCGGTTCGTTTTGGCTGCTCGCCATCTACTGGGGACTGTTGGGCGTAGCGGGCTGGGTCATCGGTGCTTGGATGCCGACGTACCTAAACGAAGAATTTCACTTGGGACAGGGCGCAGCGGGCCTTTCGGCCACAGGCTATCTGCAGGTGGCAGCCTTGGTCGGCGTCCTCGTCGGTGGCGTTTGGGCAGATCGCTGGAGTCGCACGAATCGACGCGGACCGATTCTGGTTCCCGCGTTGGGCCTTTGTCTGGCGGCGCCCGCCATGCTATTGGCGGCCAGTTCAAGCTGGCTGTTCTTCGCCATATTGGGACTGTGCATTTACGGTTTTACCCGTGCCTTCGCGGATGCCAACATGATGCCGATTTTGTGTCTCGTTACCAACGAGCGCTATCGTGCGACGGGTTATGGTGTGCTGAACCTGGTTGCCAGCCTGGCCGGTGGTGTGGGCGTCTTCGCCAGTGGGGCGCTGCGCGATCGGCATGTGGGCCTGACGCCGATCTTCGTGTGCATTGGATTTCTGCTGGCAGGCTGCATCGTTCTTTTGCTCCGTGTCCGGCCCGCCGGAGTTGAGACGCAACATGACGCCGCGCTGGTCGCGTCAACCACGCACTAAGGGAAACGCATGACCAAGGTGGAACTAGGCGTGACGAAAGAGGGAGTCCGCTTCGGCACCTGGAGCCTTCAGCCCGCGCGCCCCGCGCCCACGCTGCTCGTCCTTGCCAATTCCGTCGAGGGCACCTTGGGCGATCCGTACTTTCGTCAGGGCGGAAACCAACTCGCGTCGCAGGGCTTTCTATGCGTCTCGCTCGACTTGCCTTGCCATGGAAAAGATCGTCACATGGATGAGCCTGAGGGGCTCGATGGGTGGCGACAGAGATTCGACGCTGCCGAGGATTTTATCGGGCACTTTGTCCAGCGCGCGAAATCTGTGCTCGATCATATTATCCGCGAAGAGATGGCTGATCCTTTGAGCATTGCGCTAACCGGCACGTCCCGTGGCGGTTTTGCGGCGGCGCATTTCATGGCTGCTGACCTACGTGTTAAATGTGCCGCGCTCATCGGACCGGTAACCGATCTCGATGCGCTGGTGGAATTTCATTCCCTCGAGAAACAGGCGGCGGTGAATGCCCTCTCCCTCATGGCCTTGGTCCCGCAATTGGCCGGCCGGCCAATCTGGATTGTTATTGGCGATCAGGATGCCCGCGTCGGCACCGATCGCGCCATCGCCTTTGCTCGCAAATTGACGGTTGCCGCGTGCTCGCAGCATAAGTCATCGCAGGTTGAGCTGCATGTCTTGCCTGAGCCGCGTGGTCATACGACGCCTGCGGGTGCGGCCGAGGCTAGCGCCGCATGGATCTCTCGGCAATTGCAGCGTTAGACCTTCTCCGAAACTCATCTCGCAAGACTTTCCATGCTTCCGAGCTCTTTGACTTGCTGGTTGGGGCGTCGGTTACTACTCAGATTCGCCACACTGATAATTGCCTGGATCAGCGCCAGTACTACTGGTGGGCGCTCCAAAAAGGTCTCTCGTCATGAACTGTTGCGTCTTTCCTTACGGCGATTGATACTAACTGGCGAATTCCTGCGACTTCTCCGATACTTATCTCGCGAGACTGTCTATGCTTCCGAGTTTTCTGACTGGCTGGTCGGGGCGCCGGTTACTACTCAGATTCGCTACACTGACTATTGCCTGGATCAGCGCAAGTACGTCGATCGTCGCAGAGATTCGAGCGCATTCTGCAGAATCACCATGCAGACC